>CALLJA010000365.1 GCA_938008865.1 uncultured Anaerolineales bacterium | reverse complement strand
TGGTTGCTCAGCCTGGCCGTTTCCTGGCGGACGATCTACCGCTGGGACCTGCTCCTGATCGCGGCCTTCATCCTGGTCTTCCTCTTCCTGCGTTTCCCGCACAGCGAGGAAAAGACCTCGCTCGATTTCCGCCAGGTCTCGCGCGTGGCCTTCAAAGGACGCCTGCCCTGGTTCTACGCCGCCATCGGTTTCTACGTGGCCGCCGAGATCGGCACCTCCTCCTGGCTGGTGACCTTTCTGCAACGCGAGCGCGGCCTGGACGTGACCGCCAGCAGCCAGGCGCTTTCGCTCTTCTTCGCCATGCTCATGCTCGGACGCCTGCTGGGCGGTTTCGTGGTGCAGCGCGTGGGCTACCTGCGCTCGCTGCTGATCGCCTCGCTCGGCGCGGTCATCAGCCTCGCGCTGGGACTCTTCGGCCCGCCCAGCCTGTCATTGTTTCTACCGCTGACGGGTTTCTTCTTCTCGATCACCTTCCCCACCATCACCGCCGCCGTGGCCGACACGCACACCGAGAACGTCAACACCGTGCTGGGTGTGCTTTACACCTTCGCGGGTGTGGGGGCGCTGGTCGGTCCCTGGCTGGTGGGTTGGGGCATCGACCTGCTCGACCAGCGCACGGGCTTCGGCATCAACCTGTTTCTCTCGCTGCTGACACTGGGTTCGATCTATATTTTATGGAAAGGAAAACCATATGCCCCAACCGCTTAACTGGGGATTGCTTTCGACCGCGCGCATCAACCGCGCCCTCATCCCGCCGCTCAACGCCTCCAAACGGACCCGACTGCTGGCCGTCGCTTCGAGGAGCCAATCCTCCGCTGAGGCCTATGCCCGCGAGTGGAACATCCCGCGCGCGCTCGGCAGCTACGAGGCCTTGCTGGCTGACCCCGAGATCGACGTCGTCTACAATTCGCTGCCCAACCACCTGCACGCCGAATGGACGATCAAGGCACTGCGGGCGGGCAAGCATGTTCTGTGCGAAAAGCCGATGACGCTCACCCTGGCGGAGTTGGATGAGATCGCCGCCGTCTCGCGCGAGACGGGCAAGGTCGTGGCCGAGGCCTTCATGTATCGCCATCATCCGCAGACTTTGAAGGTCAAGGAAATGGTCGAGAGTGGAGCCCTGGGCAGGCTGCAACTCATCCGTGGCGCGTTTACCTTTACATTGACCCGCGAGGGCAACTACCGCTCCGACCCTGCGATGGGCGGCGGCAGCATCTGGGACGTGGGCTGCTACCCCATCAGCTATGCGCGGACCCTCATCGGGGCGGAACCGCTCGAGGTGTTCGGCTGGCAGGTCGAAGGTCCAAGCGGCGTGGACGAGTCCTTCGTCGGGCAGATGCGCTTCGAGGGCGGAGTCCTGGCCCAGTTCGATTGCGGATTCGCGTCCCCCTTCCGCTCGTGGATGGAGATCGTCGGTTCGGAGGCGACCCTGCACATCCCCAACCCGTTCAAGCCCAGCCACAAAGCCACCGTCACGCTGACGCGCGGCGACCAGGCCGAGACGCTTCCCATGCCGGGCGCGGACCTGTACATGGGCGAGGTGGATGACCTATGCGACGCCATCGAACATGGCCGCACCCCGCGCATCACGCTGGCTGACAGCCGTGCAAACCTGGCGGCCATCCTGGCGCTGCTCGAATCGGCCAGGACAGGAAAAGCCATCACCCTGTAAATCAAAGGGCGTCGAGATTTTCTCGACGCCCTTTTTCTTCTTTTCTCTTTCTTTACTTATACACCTGCGGGTTGACGCAATTCGGCAGGTGCTCGCCCTTGAGGCCCGCGATCAAATTCTGCGCAGCCATCCAGGACATCTTGTCGCGCGTGGTCTTGCTGGCGCTGGCGATGTGCGGAACGATCAGTGCGTTCTCGAGCGTGAGCAGTGGATGGTCCATGGGCAGCGGCTCGGGCTCGGTCACATCGAGGGCGGCGGCGAAGATGCGCTTCTCCTTCAGCGCCTCGTACAGGGCGTCGAGGTCCACCACTGGGCCGCGCGAGGTGTTGACCAGCACCGCAGTGGACTTCATCTTCGCCAGGGCGGCGGCGTCGATCAAGCGGCGGGTGTCCGCCGTCAGCGGGGTGTGCAGTGAGATGAAGTCTGAATCTTCGAGCAGGGTTTCCAGGTCCACGTGCGTAGCCTTGACGTCGGCCGGCGGTTTGGTCTCCAGCGGATCATAGTAGACGACGCGCATGTCGAAGCCTGCTGCGCGGCGGGCCATGGCCTTGCCGATGCGTCCAAAGCCCACCAGCCCGAGCGTAGCGCCTTTGAAATCCACACCCAGCAACAGTGACGGGCTCCAGGTCTTCCACTTGCCCGCACGGACATAACGCTCCCCCTCCACGATGCGGCGGCCTGCCGACATCATCAACGCGAAGGCGAAATCGGCGGTGGCGTCAGTCAGCACGTCGGGCGTGTTGCCTACGGGGATGCCGCGCTGGGTGGCGGCGGCTACATCGATGTTGTCGAAGCCGACCGCCTGGTTGCTGACCACCTTCAGCTGCGGCCCGGCGGCGTCCAGCACTTCGCCGTCGATCCTGTCGGTCAACAGCGAGACGATCCCATCCACGCCGCGCACGCGTTCGAGCAGCACCTTGCGGCTTGGCGGCAGTTCATCGGTCCACACGTCGGCGTTGCAAAAATTCTTGATCACGTCCAATCCACGGTCTGGGATGGCACGGGTGACGAATACTTTTGGCTTGTCCATAAAATGCTCCGTTGTTGATTCTGCAATCATAACAGATGCGCGGGCGATTCGTTTCGCGGTTATGAGAGGCGGGTGACAGTCACTTGTTTTTGAGTCTTCAGTTTCGCAAGGCCATGCAAAAATCCTCCGACTTCATGTACAATTGGCCCATGCTTGCTCGAACATATTCCTGCGCTGTAGTGGGTTTGGATGGCGTAATCGTCGAAGTCGAAGTAGATTACACCAACGGACTGCCCGGCATGACCATTGTGGGTCTGCCGGATGTGGCTGTACAGGAAAGCCGCGAACGCGTGCAGACCGCCGTCAAGAATGCGGGGCTGCATTTTCCGCGCCACCGCGTGGTGGTCAACCTGGCTCCCGCCGTGGTCCGCAAGGAAGGCCCTGCCTACGACCTGCCCATCGCGCTGGGCGTGGTCATCCTGGCGGG
>CALLJA010000364.1 GCA_938008865.1 uncultured Anaerolineales bacterium | reverse complement strand
GTGGTGTCGGCCTGTAATTATACCTTACGATAAAAGATTGCGTGAAATAATTGACAATCAGGAAGCGGCTGATCCAGGGGCCGATCGAGAGATTTCTTCGCGGAGAACACAACACACAGGATGCGCCGGGCAAAAGCCGCCAAATAAAATGCGCATCCCCATCCTCAGATAGAGATGCGCATCGACTCTCGTCGAACAGGGCCTACCCGAACGAAATGCCCAGGTCCTTGGCAGTCAGGACGATGTCCGAATCCATCGGGACCATCTTCATCTGACCCATGGCCTCTTCGATGGGCACATACTTGACCTGCGGCGGGTCGAGCGCCACCATCACGCCCGCCTGGCCTTCCTCCAAACCACGGACAGCCGCCGCGCCAAAGCGCAGGGCGGTCAGGCGGTCGAAGGCGGTCGGCGAACCGCCGCGCAGGAGATGCCCGAGCACGACCACGCGGGTCTCTTTACCCGAGATGGCATGGATCTCGGCGGCAACCTTCTCGCCGACGCCGCCCAGGCGTTCGGCGCGGCCCGCTTCATGCTCCACCACCGATATCCCGCCGCCCAGCGGCAATGCGCCTTCGGCCACCACCACGATGGTGAACTTGCTGCCGCGCACATCGCGTTCCTTGATCTTCTCGATGACCTTGTGAATATCGTAGGGATGTTCGGGGATCAGGATCGCGTCGGCGGAACCCGCCACGCCCGCATGCAGGGCGATCCAGCCTGCATACCGTCCCATCACCTCCACGACCATCACGCGCCCGTGCGAAGCCGCCGTGGAATGCAGGCGGTCGAGCGCCTCGGTCGCAAACCCGACGGCGGTATCGAACCCGAACGTGACCTGGGTCTTGTCGAGGTCGTTATCGATGGTCTTGGGGACCGAGATCAGGCGCAGGCCCTTCTTGGCAAGGACACTGGCAATGGCCAGCGAGCCGTCGCCGCCGACCGTGATGAGCGCGTCGATGTGATGCAGGCGGAAACCGCGCACGATCTCGTCCGAGCGGTCGACCTCTTCGATAGTCCCGTCATCCTTCACGATCGGGTACTTGAGCGGATTGTTGCGGTTGCTGGTGCCCAGGATGGTGCCACCCAGATGGGTGATGCCGCGCACACGCTCGCGGGTTAGCGGGATCAGGCCGCCGTCGGGGTATTCCTCGGGCAGCAACAGGCCATGAAAGCCGTCGCGAACGCCGTACACTTCCCAGCCGCGCTGGTGCGCCGAAAGGGCCGCCGCGCGGATGACCGCATTCAAACCAGGGGCGTCGCCGCCGCCGGTGCTGATGGCAATTTTCTTGATGGTTGAATTTGTGGACATAAAAAGCTCTCCGTGAAATTAGTTACAAACAATCGCCTATTATAGCCCGAAGATGGATTTTGAATAGACAAGTTTTTGCATTTTAACAATTTTGGAAACCGAGCGGAAGATTGGCGCGCATCCCAAAAACACAGCCGCCGCGAGGCGACTGTGTTTCGGTCTTTTGGGGCGTTCAGGCGCAAGCCAGGCAGGGACTATTCCCGCGGGCGCTGTTTCCGCTCGTAGAACACCAGCAGAGTCGAACCGTATCGCCGCCGCTCGAACTCGACCAGGTGCTCCAATTCCACCTCTTCATATTCCTTCGGGTCGATCTGTGCGATCACCTCACAGTCCTCGCCCAGCCAACCAGGGTTTTCATCCAGGCGTAGCAGGGCCTGCTTCCACATGTCCTTGTACTGCGGCGGCGCGATATACACATAATCGAAGGCGCGGTCGGCTGTGCCCGCCAACAGGCCAAAGGCATCGCCCCGCCGCACCTCGGCGCGGGACGTGAAGCGGCAATGCTCCAGGTTTTCTTTGATGGTCTCGACCGCCAGCCGTTCGCGGTCGCTGAAGCGCACGAAACTCGCGCCGCGGCTGAGGGCTTCGATACCCACCGCGCCCGTGCCGCCGAACAAATCCCACCAGGTCGAGTCGACCACGTCGCCCGCCAGGATGTTGAAGAGCGACTCCTTGGAGCGGTCAGTGATCGGCCGCGTAGTGTCGCCAGGCACAGACTTGAGCTTGCGCCCGCGCGCTTCACCAGAGATCACACGTAAGGTCATAAGGCCTCCTTGCCAAATTCCGCAACCGCCTTGTAATTTCCATGCGGGGCCAGGATGGGCACCACGCAGCCCGTGCTGAGGAGGAAGCGCCGTCCGCCCGTTTGCGCAAGCGCATCTGCAGCCTCCTTCTGGACCTCGGCCTGGTCCCGATACACGAGCGTATCCTGCCGCAGGCCGCCGCAGCGCACGCCGTGGAAGGTCCGCTCGGCCTCGGAGAGCGTGGGCGAAGTCTCGCGGTCATGCCAGTTGACGATCTGAAAATCGTACTCACGCAACAATGAAAAGTGAATGTTGTGTCCGTGCAAATGCAGCATGTTGCACCACAGGCTGCGCGTCGGCTCGAGGACCGTTTGGTCGCAGGGCACGCCGAAGGTCTTGTACTCGTCCAGGCTGAGCAGATGCGCCTGCGCATGCTGGATGGCGTAGAAGATTCCGTCGATGCCTGTTTCCATCGAAGCCTCCACAAAGCGGCGGGTCGTCTCAGCGATGGTCTCCAATCCCTTCATCACGGCTTCGGGATACAAGCGCAGGTGAGCCAGCAGCACGTCTGCGCCCGCCAGGTTCCGCGCCTGCGCCAACGGACTGAACACGGTCTGAAGCATGGGCGTCTCGGGGCCGAGCTCCACGCGGATTAAACGGAGGCAGGCCAATTGTCCGGAGAGATGCGGCGCGGAAACGGGGTCCAGCACGGGCAGGGATTCCCAATCGCGCGGGTCGTGGATGACACGTCGGATATATGCGCGCGTCCCTTCGGGGTTACCCTGCCACTCGTCCTCGATGCCCCAATCGCGCAGGCAGAAGGAGGAAGACGGTGTCACTTTGACGAGGTCGAAATCGTAGGCGCGCTGGAAATGCAGAGTCGAAGCAGCCAGCCCATCGGGGGTCTGGTCGTCAACAGGGAAATGCCGCCACAAGGCCACAGGCAGCCGGTCGGGCAGTTCACCCGCAATACACATTTGGATACGGTCTCGATGCGTAATCATTGATTTATTTGTACCACACAGAACACAGCTCCCAACCGTTCGACAAAGAACGACCCCGCCTCGACATTTC
>CALLJA010000363.1 GCA_938008865.1 uncultured Anaerolineales bacterium | reverse complement strand
CGCGCCTACCTCCGCCCCGCCCTCGACGCTTCGGGCGACAGCGACATCGCCGTGCGCGAGGCGGAAGTCCTCAACCCGTCCAAGCCCCTGCCATTCTCGGTCAACAACGGAAACGGCGGCACGGACGAGACTCTACGGCTAAAATATCGTTATCTCGACCTGCGCCGCGCGAAGATGCTTCAGAACCTGACCTTGCGGCACGAGGTAGTTTTGTTTATGCGCAATTACCTTAGCCAGCGCGGTTTTCTGGAAGTGGAAACGCCCATCCTGTTCAAGACCACGCCCGAGGGCGCGCGAGATTATCTTGTACCGTCGCGCGTATACCCTGGTCAGTTTTACGCGCTGCCGCAGTCTCCGCAGCAACTCAAACAATTGCTGATGGTCGGCGGGATCGAGCGTTACTTCCAGATCGCGCGCTGCTTCCGCGACGAGGACCAGCGCGGCGACCGTCAGCCTGAGTTCACACAACTGGACATCGAGATGGCCTTCGTCGAACGCGACGATGTGCTGGCTCTGGTCGAAGGGTTGTTCACGGCGCTGATTCCCGCCGTGTCCCCCGAAAAGCGGCTGATGCAGACTCCCTGGCCGCGCCTGACCTACGAGGAAGCGGTCTCGCGCTTCGGCTCGGACAAGCCCGACCTGCGCTTTGGCATGGAGCTGACCGACGTCAGCGCGGTCTTTGCAGGGACGGATTTCTCGGTCTTCAAGTCGGCGCTGGCGAAGAAAAACGGCGTGGTCAAGTGTATCGTCGCGCCAGGCTGTGCCGAGTATTCGCGCAAACAACTCGAAGCGCTGACGTTAACGGCGAAAGAGCTTGGGGCGGGCACCCTGGTCACTTTGGCGGTGACAGCCGAGGGTCCGAAGGGCAGCGGGAGCAAGTCCATCCGCGCGGGAGAGCTGGCTCAGGTCCAGGCCCTGACGGGTGCGGGAGTCGGCGACCTGATCCTGTTCGTGGCGGAAGAATCGAAGGTCGTCCACAAAGTGCTGGGCGCGCTGAGATTATCCTTCCGCGATGTGATGGGGCTGGTCGACAAAGACGAGATGGCGTTTGCGTGGGTGCTGGACTTCCCAATGTTCGAGTGGAGCGACGAGGAAAAAAAATGGAACGCGGCGCATCACCCGTTCACCATGCCGCGCCTGAGCGACCTCGACAAGTTCGA
>CALLJA010000362.1 GCA_938008865.1 uncultured Anaerolineales bacterium | reverse complement strand
GGCGCCTCGTCGGGGTTTGGCGAGGACGCGGCGCGCCTGTTCGCGGCGGAGGGCTGCAGGGTGGTGCTGGCCGCTCGTCGGCTGGACCGCTTGCAGGCGCTGGCGGCTGAGATCCAGGAGAAGGGTGGGGAGGCGCTGGCCATCCCTGTGGATGTCACCAACCGCGCCGACATCGACAACATGGTCCAGACCGCGCTCGAACTCTACGGCCAGATCGACATCCTCTTCAATAATGCGGGCTTTGGCCGCCTCGATTGGTTCGAGAACCTTGATCCTGTCCGCGACATCGAAACCCAGGTGCAGGTCAACCTGACGGGCCTGATGCTGGTCACGCGCGCGGTGCTGCCGCACATGCTGGCGCGCCGCGCGGGGCATATCATCCACATGTCCTCGGTGGCGGGGCTGATCGCCGCGCCAATGTACAGCGTCTATGCCGCCACCAAGTATGGTGTGCGCGCCTTCACCGATGCCCTGCGCCGCGAGGTCGCGCCGTTCGGCATTCAGGTCTCGGGCGTCTATCCTGGCCCCGCTGACACCGAGTTTGGTCAGCATACGGGCAGCGACACCTCCAAACGTAGGCTGACCCGTATTACCAGCACGCGACTATCGTCTGCGGCCGTCGCCCGCCATGTGGTGGACCTGGCCCGCCGTCCGCGCCGCAGCCTGGTCCTGCCGTGGTGGTTCGTCCTCGTGTCTGGTTTCGACTCTCTCTTCCCTGCGTTAATCGATTGGTATCTCTTGCACGGCTTCACCCGCCGCTTCCATAAAAAATAGGAGACTTGAATGACGCTTTCCCGCCTCGAACGACTCGCCGCCTCGCTCCAGACCTCGGGCCTGGATGCCGTTGTCCTGAACCCTGGTCCCACGCTGAAATATCTTACGGGACTCAACTTCCACCTGATGGAACGCCCCGTGGTGCTGATGGTCGCGCCTGGCCAGGACCCTGTGATCGTCCTGCCCGAACTGGAATTGCCTAAGGTGAGCCTGTTCCCGTACAAGGTGCAGGCATTTGCCTATGGCGAGAATCCCACCGAGTGGAACGGCGTCTTCCGTCAGGCGGTGCAGGCGCTGGGGCTGGACGGCAAGCGCATCGGCGTCGAGCCGCGCAACCTGCGCCTGCTGGAGTTCCGCCACGTTCAGGCGGGCGCCCCCGAAGCGGACTTCCCCGACGCGTCGGACGCACTGGCCGCGCTGCGCATCCGCAAGGACGCAGACGAGGTCGCATCCATGCGGCAGGCGGTGAAGATCGCTCAGGATGGACTTGAAGCGACCCTTCCGCTGATCAAGGTCGGCATGACCGAGCGCGAGGTGGCCGCGGAACTGGTCATGCAGTTGCTGCGTCACGGCTCGGATTCTGAGCTGCCCTTTGCGCCCATTGTCTCAGGCGGACCCAACGCCGCCAATCCGCATGCCTCGCCGTCCGACCGCAAGCTGCAAGTCGGCGACCTGCTGGTGGTGGACTGGGGCGCGGCCTACAACGGTTACATCTCCGACCTGACGCGCACCTTCGCCGTGGTCGAGGTCGATGACGAGTGCCAGAAGATCCATAAGATCGTGCAGCAAGCCAATGCGGCAGGACGCGCTGCGGGCAAACCTGGCGCTCCCTGCGCCGCCGTCGACAAAGCCGCGCGCGACGTGATCGAAGCCGCGGGCTATGGCAAATACTTCACCCATCGCACCGGTCACGGCATCGGCATGGAAGGCCACGAAGACCCGTACATGCGCGGCGACAATATGCAATTGCTCGAAACGGGCATGGCCTACACCGTCGAGCCTGGCATCTACCTGACCGACCGCAACGGCGTGCGCGTCGAAGACAATATGGTTGTCACCGAAACGGGTGCCGAGTCCCTGAGCGATATGCCGCGCGAGATCCGCGTGGTGGGATAATGCTCGATATAGCGGGGGAGTGAACTGGAGTCGTTCTGTGCCGCTCGGAGACCCGTCCACAAGACGGGTTTTTGTTTGATTTAACTCACCTTACGCACTTAGCCGTGATTCCCTGAGCGAAGCGAAGGGTCTC
>CALLJA010000361.1 GCA_938008865.1 uncultured Anaerolineales bacterium | reverse complement strand
GCGCACCGTGGGCGTCTCGAACTTCAATGCCACCCAGATGATGACCGCCTACTCGACCCTGGCCCGCCACAACATCCCGCTGGCCTCCAACCAGGTGCATTACAGCCTGCTGCGCCGCACCGTGGAAAAGAACGGCCTGCTGGCGCGCTGCAAGGAACTGGGCGTGCGCCTGATCGCCTATTCCCCGCTCGAGATGGGACTGCTCTCGGGCAAATACTCCGCCGAGAACCCGCCCGCGGGCGCGCGCGGCGCACAGTACGCCTCGATGCTCAAGAAGCTGCCGCCTCTGCTCAAGCTGATGACCACCATCGGGCAGGACCACGGCGGCAAGTCCAATGCGCAGGTGGCGCTCAACTGGACCCTCTGCAAGGGCACGCTGCCCATCCCTGGCGCGAAGAACGAACGCCAGGCCCAACAAAACGCAGGCGCCCTCGGCTGGCGTCTCACCGACGAGGAAGTGGCTCAACTGGACGAGATGAGTGATGAGGTGTTGAAGCCGTAGTTCAAATTTCTTCCACACAATTTGAAGACGATGAAAATCATTGCGCTTTCTGACTTACATATGCTACACATTCCCTTGAGGCACTTGCCAAAATCCTTCCCACAGTCGATCTGATCCTTCTAGTTGGCGATATTACGAACAATGGCAGCGCTAAAAATATCGCAGACGTGGTCGAGTATATTTACAAATACAATAAGTCAATCCTGGCAGTGCCTGGAAATTGGGATGGGCAGGAAGTCAGTGAATATCTTGAAGCTCGACACATCAACATTCATCGAAAACATAGAATATTGCATAACATAGCGTTTATTGGTGTAGGTGGTTCTCTTGCCTCCAATAACTCACCTAACGAAATTTCTGAGACAGAATTTGAAACCTTTCTAAACGAAGGTATCGAAAACCTGGCTAAGGTCTACCCTCTGATTCTCGTCAGCCACCAACCGCCCGTTGAAACATTGACTGATAAAACATGGCTCAATGAATATGTTGGAAGCAAGTCTGTGCGTTCATTTATCGAGAGAAACCAACCTCTTCTCTGTTTTACAGGTCACATTCACGAAGGTATAGGAATTGATGCAATTGGCATTACAAAAGTGATCAATCCAGGCCCTGTTTGGAAAAATCAATATGCTTATGCCGAAGTCATCAATGGACAGGTCTATTTTTTAGAAGTACGGGCCTTTGAGTAGCCTCGATTCATATACTCATGGACATGGCATAAACGAAAAGATAAATTCTGTGGGCGGG
>CALLJA010000360.1 GCA_938008865.1 uncultured Anaerolineales bacterium | reverse complement strand
AAGATGAAGATCGAGGCGACGATGGTTACCGCGATGACCAGCACGGACCACACCGAAGACTCGAAACCAACCGAGATGCCCTGCAAGATCAGGGTGGCAGGGCCGGTGTCGGCAGCCTTCTTGATGTCATTGACCGGCGAGGCGTGCGTACCGGTGAAATACTCGGTCAGGCGGTCGATCACGATGGCAAGCAGCACGCCCACGGCCACGGCCATCGGGGTGCGCCACCAGCCGCCGAAATCAGACAGGCCCTGTAAATAGAAGAAACCAGCCGCAAAGAACAGGATGGCCGAGATGATGGCCGAGGTCAGGAACCCGCTGAAGATGGCGGACATGGCGTCGGCGCTCTTGCCAGTCTTGCCGGCGCGCACGAAATAGGTGCCGAAGATCGAGGACAGCACACCGATGCCGCGCACGATCAGCGGGTAGATGATCCACTCCAGGCGGCCGGTGGCATGATAGAGCGCCAGGCCCAGGATCAAGCCGGAGACGATGGTCACCTCGTAGGATTCGAAGATGTCGGCGGCCATGCCGGCGCAGTCGCCCACATTGTCGCCCACCAGGTCAGCGATCACGGCCGGGTTGCGCGGGTCATCTTCGGGGATGCCGGCTTCGACCTTGCCCACCAGGTCCGCGCCCACGTCCGCGGCCTTGGTAAAGATGCCGCCGCCCACGCGCATGAAGAGAGCCAGCAGGGTGCCGCCGAAGCCAAAGCCCAGCAG
Organism: uncultured Anaerolineales bacterium; assembly: GCA_938008865.1. Taxonomy (GTDB): domain Bacteria; phylum Chloroflexota; class Anaerolineae; order Anaerolineales; family Villigracilaceae; genus JACPVF01. Next base: position 3,636 of record CALLJA010000360.1, on the reverse strand, counting down.
GGCGTCCGGGGCGGCGATGCCAAGGGCGATGAAGATCAGGGTGCCGCCGAGCAAGCCGAGGCCGTCGGTCAACATGCCGGTGATGGTGCCGGCGCGGTAGGCGATGCGCAGGGCGTCGCCAAAGGACCTGCGGGAGGCAGATGCCACGCGCACGTTGCCTTGCACGGCCATACGCATGCCGATCTGCCCGACCGCCAGCGAGAAGCCGGAGCCCATCACAAAGGCCAGCGCGCGCGCAATACCGATGATCAGGCGCACCTGGCCTTCATCCATGCCCTTGAAGCGCTCCAGCGCCTCAGGCGTGGGGGGGACAATATAGACCGAGAAGAAGAGCGCCACAGTCAGGATGCCGATCAGCGGCAGGATCGAGCCCAACTGTCGCTTGAGATAAGCATCCGCGCCGTCGCGAATCGCGCCCCAGACTTCCTGCATCTTGGGAGTGCCGCTGTCTTCGCGCATAATCTGGCTGCGCAGGAAAAGCGCATAAGCCAGGCCGAGGATGGCGACGCCAAACACAGCCCAAATTGCGGCTGCTTCGAAGGTGGTAAGTCCTTCCATTGTGTACATGAGGGGGAAAGCCTCCAGAAACAAAATGATAGGCGTCGAAACGCCTATTGCGAGCGGGTAGATTGTACAGTTGCCAAAGAGTTGTGTCAAGAAAAATTAATGAAAACTTAAACCAACCCTAACCCGACTCGCTCATTCTCATGGTATTCTCAGCCCGGAACAACATGTAAAATATAGCTTGCTAAAATCCTGCATATTTGGATACAATTAAGGCAGGAAATGACATTCAGCCAGAAATTTATGACACTTTATACATACCGTTTGTCTACCAATCGCATCATAATATTAACGCACGTTAATCTGGCTCATGGTGCAAAAACAGGCTGGGGATTTCATCCCAAATAAATCACTCACAGGGACCCATGTTGGCCCCGGAAAGGACACCCATTCAGAAAATACCCAAACGGAACAGGCACTCTCTGTCAAAGCAGTTCGAACCAAATTCCAATTTCGAAAAATCTTTGCAAAAGACCGGAGGGGTCTCCCCATGAATAAAAACAACCTTTGGCGCGCAGCAACCATCCTACTTCTGCTCGCCATCCTGTTCTCTCAGTTCGCCACGAACGCCTCGGCCGCGCCCCAAAATGCGCCGGCTAATCCTGTTACCTTCACCATCCTGCATACCAACGACTTCCATGGCCAGTTGGAACCCTCGGGCAGCAACCCAGGCATGGCCCGCGTGGCCAATTATGTGACCACGATCCGCGGCACGGTTGGCGACTCCAACATGCTGCTGCTGGACGATGGCGATGAGATGCAGGGCAGCCTGCTCTCCAACATCCAAAAGGGCGCGCCGACCATCGCCGTGTTCAACGCGATGAGCTATGACGCGGCCACTTTCGGCAACCACGAGTTCGACTGGGGCCAGACCGTGCTGACCAGCCGCACTGGCGAAGCCACCTACCCCTACCTGACCGCCAACATTACCGTCAAGGATGGGGCCGACTGCGCTTCCTCCGGCTGGAATACCCCCGCCTTTGCTGATGCCCCGTACCAGCTCTTCACCATGGGCACCACCGACACCGTCAAGGTGGCGGTCATCGGCGTGACCAGCATCGAAACCCCCACCATCACGACTGCTTCGGCCACTGCAGGCCTGTGCTTCAAAGACCCAGCCGAGTCGATCCTTCATTATTATGATGCGATGAAGGCCGCTGGCGCAGACGTGATCGTGGTCCTCAGCCACATTGGCTACGCTGATGGCGGCTACGGCTACGGCATCCCGGTGTATGGCGACCAGACCCTGGCGGCCAAACTCAACACCGCTGGCAAGCCCGTCAACCTGATCATCGGCGGCCACAGCCATACAGACCTGGCTGCCGCCACGACCGTCGGCAGCACGAAGGTCGTTCAGGCTCATTACAACGGCCGCAAACTCGGCCGCGCCGACATCACCGTCGGCACCGATGGCTCTGTCACCGTCAACTGGACCCGCATCACGGTGGGCACCAGCGACCCCCAGGATCCCGCCATCGACGCCATGATCGACGGCTACGTGGCTGATCCCGCCTACCAGGCGCTGATCAACGACCCGATTGGCTACGTCCAGACCGACCTGCTGCGCAATTACAACGGCGACAGCATGATGGGCAACTTCATCGACGATTCCATCTACAACTACCTGAACACCGACGTCCCGACCACCAACGACGTTGACATGTTCTTCAACAACGCAGGCGGAATCCGCATCGACTGGTGCGAAAAGGAAGATTTGCCCGCCAACCCCGGCACATACATCTGGAGCAGCACCGCCGCCGACTGCAATACCGGCGTGTGGGCTCACGACCCGATGGTGTTGACCTACGGCCAGATGTTCCAGATCCTGCCGTTCGGCAATCAGACCATCGTCGGCGACATGACCGGCGCGCAGATTCTCGACCTGCTGCACCAGTCGGCCACCCTGTTCAAGGGCGCCATCCAGCCGGCCGGCATCCGCTACAAATTCTTCCGCTATTCGGATGCCAATCCCGGCCCGCAGCCCTACGGCTGGGGCGCGTATGACGCCGAAGTGTACAACAAGACCACCCACGCCTGGGAACCCCTGGACCTGACCAAGACCTACCGCGTCGGCACCAACGAGTTCCTCGCCCCGGCCGGCCAGGACGGCTACGTGCCCTTCAAGTACATGACCAACATCACGTACTGGGGTGACATGCTCGACGCCGTCAATGCCTATGCCGAAGCCAATTACACCCTGGCTGCTCCCTATAAAGGCCCCAACGGCGATGGCATGCTCGATGGGCGCATTACCCGCGACGGCAACGGAAATGACACCTACGAAGCCGGCGAAATCGTTCCGCTGACCGTTCTGCACCACAACGACTCGCATGGCAACCTGGCCAAGGGCACCTACGTGGGCTACACCCAGTTGGTCACCCTGATCAACCAGGAACGCGCGCACAACCCGTCCCGCACCCTGCTGCTCAGCTCTGGCGACAACATCCAGGGCGACGCGATGATGTACTACTTCAAGAGTGCGTATACCGGCAAGACCTCCGACGGCACCAACATTGCCGATGGCTCGATGTGGATCAACCCGCTCATCAAGTCCTTCAACCTCGTCGGTTACGATGCGATGACGCTCGGCAACCACGAGTACAACTTCGGCAAGGATATCTTCGTCGGCTCCCTGAGCCAGGCCACCTTCCCGCTCCTGCAGGCCAACGTCGCTGACGATGGTTCCTACGGGCTTGCGACTGCCAATATCCAACCCTACGTGGAAAAGGACCTGGGTGACATCGATGTCGCCATCCTCGGCATTGGCAACCACCGCATCCCCAACTACGAGCTGCCCAGCAACATCCCCGGCCTGACCTTCTCCAACCCGATCGACAAGGCTCAGGAACTGGCCACCCTGCTCGGCCCGACCAATGACGTGGTGATCGCCCTGACCCACATCGGCTTCACTGAGAACCCCGCCAGCGTGGAAGTGGACACCAATGTCGACACCAACCTGGCCACCACCACCAACGGCATCGACGCCATCATCGGCGGGCATAGCCACACCAACCCGGCCAGCGGATTCGGCGCCTACAAGTACCTGCCTTCGCTGCTCTCGAACAAGGATGG
>CALLJA010000359.1 GCA_938008865.1 uncultured Anaerolineales bacterium | reverse complement strand
AAGCTGAATAATATGAGACCTCGGAGGTCTTCAGGACCTCCGAGGTCTGGAATAAAACCTATGCCCAACGACCTCCCCACTTCCATCATCATCTTTGGCGCTTCAGGTGACCTGACCCAGCGCAAGCTGATTCCCTCGCTGCTCAATTTGTCGATCAAGGGGCGCATGCCGAAAAAGTTCAACATCGTCGGCTTCGGCGGCACGGCCTTCAGCGATGACGAGTTCCGCGCGCATTTGCTCAACGGCGCGAAGGAATTCGCCGAGTTCAAATTCAGTGACGCGGAATGGGCCGCCTTCGCGCCCAACCTGCATTACGTCCAGGGCAAGTATGCCGAAGCAGCGGATTTCCAGCGTCTCAATGAAAGCCTGAAGGGACTCGAAAGCGGCGATGCCAATCGCCTCTACTACATGGCCCTGCCGCCCTCGCTCTTCCCGGTCATCATCGACAACCTCGACGCCACGGGCCAGCTCCACGAAAACGGCGGCTGGCGGCGGGTGGTGCTCGAAAAGCCCTTCGGCACCGACCTGGCTTCGGCGGTCAAACTCAATCAGCAGGTCCACAAGGCGCTGAACGAAAATCAGATCTACCGCATCGACCATTATCTCGGCAAGGAAACCGTGCAGAACATTCTGTTCACGCGCTTTGCCAACACCATCTTCGAACCGATCTGGAACCGTAATTACATCGACCATGTGCAGATTACCGTGGCCGAGAAGGTCGGTCTCGAACACCGCGCAGGCTTCTACGACGGCGTGGGCGTGCTGCGCGACATGTTCCAGAATCACCTGATGCAATTGTTGACGCTGGTGGCAATGGAGCCGCCCGCCTCGTTCAGCGCGGCGCACCTGCGCAATGAAAAGGTCAAGGTGCTGGGCGCCATCAAGCCGATGACCCCCGAAGAGGTGGCCGTCAACACGGTCCGCGCGCAATACAAGGGCTACCGCGAGGAGCCCGAGGTCAAGCCCAACTCGGCCACGCCGACCTACGCCGCCCTGCGGCTGTTCATCAACAACTGGCGCTGGAAGGGCGTGCCGTTCTATCTGCGCTCGGGCAAGCACCTGGCCGAAAAGCAGTCTCAGATCATCATCCAATTCAAGGAACCACCCTTGAGCATGTTCCCGATGCAGACGATGAAGCCGAACCTGCTGGTGCTCTCCCTGCAGCCTGATGAAGGGGTGCATCTGCGCTTTGAGGCCAAGTCGCCCGACACCGTCTCCGAGGCCCGCTCGGTGGACATGGAGTTCCATTACGCCGAGGCCTTTGGCAAGACCGCCATCCCCGAAGCCTACGAACGCCTGCTGCTGGACGCCCTGCAAGGCGACGCCTCGCTCTTCACCCGCGCCGACGAGGTGGAGACGGCCTGGTCGCTGATCGACCCGATCCTGCAAACCTGGGAGCAGCACCAGACCCCATCCCTGGGGACGTACAAACCCGACAGTTGGGGTCCGCTCGAAGGCTATGACCTGCTGGCCCGCGACGGCCGCCGCTGGCTGAATGCAGAAGCCAGTATGATGCTGGAAAAGTAAACGAACAGGTCATGCTTTGAGCGTGACCTGTTTTTTTGAAATGGAGATCTATTTTTCTGTCTGCAAGTATTTTTGATTTTTCCAATCCTCGAAGCGACCCGCCAGATAGAACGCAGGGAAAAAGCTGACCACAGTCAGCGCCACCCCGAGTCCAGCCCAGAAAGCCATCTGGGCGGCGGACAAGTCGGTCACCTGCAAAAACTGGGCCAGGGTATAGCCGCAATACGGCAATGCCAGGATCGAGGTCACGATGAACGGCACGTATTTG
>CALLJA010000358.1 GCA_938008865.1 uncultured Anaerolineales bacterium | reverse complement strand
AAATCGAAAGGGAGAAAGATGGAAGGAACAGCCGAATTCTTTTCAGCGAGTCACAAGCGGCTGTTGAGCATTGCCACCTGGGCCAGGTATCTGGCCTGGGTGGCGTTGGTCATCGGCGTGCTGGGCATGGGGACCTCGGCCTTGCAATCTTGGAACTCGTTTCAGACATCCATGGCCTGGAACACAACGCTCCAGCCAACCAACGATTTTATGCTGGTCTTGAGAACCAATCCCTGGTTCACGGTGAACCTTTTAATTGGAATAATCAGGGTATTGTTCAGCGGAGTGTTCTACTATGTGGTCTTAAGGGGCATCTCGCTCGGCTTGAACATGATCGTGGAGACCGACGTCAACTACAGGGAGAAAAAAGAACAGGGAGGTGTTCAATGAGCGATGACCTGCGCCAGATGATCCAAAATAACTTGAACCTCAAAGAGACGGATGAACTGCTGTCCATCTGGCAGACCAACGACCGCGCGGCCTGGACCGACATGTCCTTTGAATTGATCGAGGAAATCTTGCGCGAGCGGCTTGGGGAGGTCCCGCCGCAGACGGGTCCGCAGTTGCCATTGTCCACGGCGGATGGTGATCAAAAAGCGGGGGAGGATGGCCTGGCTGACTGGGAGGAAAAATTACTTGCCGACGAGGGCCAGCCTGAATTTTACGACCCGCTCGAAGTGGTATTGCTTGTCAACACGATCAATAAAGTGGCGGTTGCTTCCATTGTGCTGAATGTAATCGTGGGACTAAACCTCTTGAGTTCATATCGGGATCTATTCTTGAACCTCTTTCAGATGAATAAGGGAGTCGTTCTAACTGTGCTGTTCATCCTTGTGACAATCGCAGCGGGCGTAGGCCTTCAGATTGTCCTTACATATTTTTCACTCAAGGCATTAGCTTACATTTTGAGGATTCTGGCCGAGATGGAATTCAACAGCCGCAAGGCGTGAAAAAAACATGTACCAACCTATTACTCCCGCTGGCATCCAGCGGGAGTTTTTATAAACAAGGGGCCTCCTTTGCTACGGGTGTTTCCCCGCGTGAATGGATTGCACATATTGGAGGGGTGATTTCCCGACCAACTTCTTGAAGTCGTTGACGAAATGCGACTGGTGACTGTAGCCCAGGTCGGCTGCGATCTGCGCCCAGTTTGGATCCTGGATCTGCGCTGCCAACTCCACAGCCTCGATCAGGCGTTTTCGCATCAAGATCCATTTCAATCTGACCCCTGTATATTCCTTGAATCGATGCTGGAGCGTGCGGCTGCTGACGGAAAACCGTTCCGCCACGGTTTCGACTGTTCGCAGGTCCCCATCCGCTTCGACCGCTTCGAGGATGGTGGTGATCAGCGCCAGGGTTGGATCAAACTTGGGGGCCCTGGAGAGCAGTAATTCCTCCACCCTGGCGACCATCCGCTCGTCATCCTCCAGGCCGAACAGGCTGTGGCGGAAACCCTCGTCCACCGTGGGGAAGACTTCCGCCACGTCGACCACTTTGTCGGTCAAATTGGCGACGGTTTTCTGCCAGAATGGGTGAAAACCACCGGGCTTGAACATGGTCCCCACGATCATTCCGACATCCTTGACCTCGTACTGATACATCCCTGTGGTCACACCCGTGATCCAGGCGCGCTCCACCGTGAAAGCAAAATTGACGCTTGGGTGCGGTAAAACCTCGGAGACGTAAGGCGGCTGTCCGCGGAGGTCCCAATGGATCGTCCAATGATGCTCCACGAAGGGGGCCAGGCTGGCGGTGGGCAGATATCGGCTGAGATGAAATCGTGTGGCTGCGTGGTCTGGGTCGAGGATCCCCTTGTGCCTGCTGGACTTTTTTTGAAAGCGTTTTGCGGATTTTTGCAATACTTCCTCCATGACCAGTGCTATTATACCCGCACAGGAGTAATGACATGACGACACCTTTTACCACTACAAAACGTATTCAAATCAATGCCTCGACGGCTAAAGTCTGGGAAGCGCTGGCCTCTCCGAAGATCATCAAACAATATATGTTCGGCACCGAGGTCGTATCCACCTGGCAGAAAGGGGATACGGTGATTTACAAGGGCCAATGGGATGGTCATCCCTTCGAGGATAAGGGAACGATTCTCGAGATTCAGCCGGAGAAAGTCTTGCAGATCGCCTATTTCAGCGCTTCCAGCGGCCTTGAGGATTCTCCTGAGACCCGCAGCCTGATCACCTATGTGCTTGCTCCGCATGCGGACGGGACCACCACGCTCTCCGTCACTCAGGATAACAACCCATCCCAGTCAGCCGCCGACTTCGCCGGCGAGAACTGGGAGATGACCCTGGCCCAGATCAAATATCTTATGGAGAATCAGTAAATGGGTCCGACTTACTACAACACCTTTATCGAGGTTGCAGAAGACTGCCCCGCCGTAATGGCCGAAATTCCGCAGGCAAGAGACAGAACGAAGACGCGGGCGATGCTCGAATATGAGTTGATTGCCGTGCATCCCTACGAATATACCGGCGAAGATATCGCCTTCCTCGTGCATGCAATATACAATGAAATTCCGCAGGAACAGTGGAAGGCGGAACGTATTAAATTCTTCTCCAAAGGCCAGCCATGCCTGCGGGCGTCGGCGCTGGGAAAACGCTATGGCTGGGGCACACATCATGATGAAAATGGCAGAGTGGCACTTGTCCCAATGGAGTCAAAGGATTACAAAAAGTTTGCGGGCGACCCCGCGATGAAACACACCAGGGCTATGCGCTCCAAGAGGGTTTAGCCCTCCATCATCTCGATACCGCCCGTTATGACGACGGGCGGTGGCTTTTTCTCAGAATCAACAACGTGCAACCTTGCACCAGCAGGGCTTCCAAAATGGCGGACCCAAACGCAACACCCAGACCGATCCCTTCAATTAGCAGGCTGATCACAATGAAGAAGCCCGCAAAGGCGAATAGGCCATACAGTAGTCCGTGCAGGACGTGGGCCGCTGCGGCGGCTCCCTGGTGACGATGCGCGAAGACTGTGAGGGCGGCCACGTACAGTGGAATGGTGGTCAGCAGACCCGTCAGGCGCGAACCGATCAGCGGGACGATGCCTGTCAGCAGCAGGATGAAACTGGTACCAATCAGAATGCGCATGGGGATGCCCCACGGGCTGGGTTGGGCATTGCTGAGTTCCACATCCTCGCGCGGCATCAGGGAAAGTCCAAGCAAAATGGCGGAGACCCCCGTGAAGAAGATCGGCCAGAACGGAAAGGCGAAGTTTTGCAGAAAAGTGGTGCTGAGCGCAAAGACGGTCAGGCTGCTGGCAGGGCGATCTGCCAGCTGAATCGGGTGGATACCCAGGCGTAGGTCAGCGTATAGGCCACCAGCGAGAGCCCGCCGCTGATGACGCTCAAGCTGGGTGACCGCGTCGATGTGGAGATCGACGGGCTGGGTGCGATCTCCAACCCTGTGAAGGCGGAATAGAGTTTATACACAAACCCGTTGAACCTGTAAAATCTGTGGATGCGTCCCGTCAGAAACAGGAGAGTTTGAATTACAAAACTCGCGGCCCATGCTGCGAGTTTTTTGT
>CALLJA010000357.1 GCA_938008865.1 uncultured Anaerolineales bacterium | reverse complement strand
TTCGCCCCCTCCTGCCTCCCCCAAATGCGCAAGCGGATGGAGGCTTGTCAACGAAAATGTCCGTTGCGAATTTGGGGGAGGTGGTTTCCACGGGTTCGGCTTGCCGATTGCAGATCGAGCAGGGTGCGAAGGTTAATACCACGCATCCCATTGTGTTGGTGGCGCGGGTTTTGAAATAACATAAACCATCCCAACCATTCATGCTACAATCTTCCTATGCGCCAACTGGTTCCCCACTTTATTCTTGAGAAATATCTATCCAATGAACATCGCGGAAGCCTGAAGTCTGCGGGAATCTTCGTAGACCTTTCAGGCTTTTCGATCATGACCGATGCGCTGTCGAAGCACGACCAGTTGGGCGCCGAGACGCTCACCGACGTGATGCGCACAGTCTTTAGGCCGCTGGTCGAGGCGGTCTATGCTCAGGGCGGATTCGTGGTGGGCTACGCGGGGGACGCGTTCACCGCCATCTTCACCGAGGACCCAGCCCGAGGTCCAGCCGTGATGCGCGGACTGGCAGCGGTGGTCGCCATCCAGGAGCATGTCCACACCCATTCGAGCGTGTCCACGCCGCTCGGCACCTTTCCCATTTCGCTCAAGGCGGGGCTGGGCTTTGGCGAGGTCAGCTGGCTGCTGCTCGACAGCGCCGACGGCACGCAGGCTACCTACTGCGTGCGCGGTACCAGCGTGGATAATTCCGTGGCGGCCGAAGAACGTGCCCGTCCGGGCCAGACCATCCTGGATGCGGCCTCGTACGCCGAACTGCATGAGTGGGTGGAGGCGGAGGATTGCGGCGGCTATCATCGCGTGACGCGCATCCTGGGCGAGTTGCCTGCCCCGCGCCCCTTCCCCGAGCCGAAGACGGCCCCCGATATTTTGACGTTGTTCTACCCCGAAAGCGTGGTCAACCAGCCCGTCGTGGGCGAGTTCCGCCCTGTGGTCAATGTGTTTGTCGACATCCCCATCGATCCGACCGACGAGGCCTTTGTCACGCCTTTCATGGAGAGTGTGTTCAAGCTCCAGAAACGCTATGACGGATTTTTCCTGCGGCCCGAGCTGGGCGACAAGGGTTTCAACATCCTGCTCTTCTGGGGCGCGCCGACCGTGCATGAGAACAATGTGGACCGCGCCCTGAACTTCCTGCTAGACCTGTACGCCATGACGAACATTTCCTTCCGCGCGGGCCTCTCCTATCGGCAGGCCTACGCGGGCTTCATGGGCGCGTCTTTACGCGAGGATTACACCGCCTACGGCTGGGGCGTGAACCTGGCAGCACGCATGATGGAAGCCAGCGGGGAAGGCGAGATCTGGATGGAAGAAGAGGCCGCCCGCCGCGCCGAACGGCATTTTGCCCTGCGGCCGCTGGGAGAATTCTCCTTCAAGGGCTTCTCGCATAAGGTCAGGACCTTTATTCTGGATGGGCGTAAGAAAGCCGCCGAGAACATCTATCGCGGCGAGATGGTTGGCCGAGAGGCGGAACTGGAGCGCTGGCGTGAGTTTGCCCGTCCGCTCGATCGTGGGCAGTTCGCGGGCGTGATGGTGGTCAAGGGCGAGGCGGGCATCGGCAAAAGCCGCCTGGTGTATGAATTCCAGCACTCGGCGGAAGGCGAGGCGGCGCAGTGGGTTGTCGGCCAGACGGACGAGATCCTGCGCCAGTCGCTGAATCCGTTCAAGGCCTGGCTAAAGGCCAGTTTCCACTTTGACGATGACCAGCTCGACGAGGTCAACTGGCGGAGTTTCGACCGTCAGTTGCGGGCGTTGAGCGACTCCACGCCCGATGCTGACCTGGCCGCCGAGTTGATGCGCACCCGCAGCGTGCTGGCCGCCCAACTCGGCCTAAGCGAATCAGGTTCCTTCTACGACCAACTGGACGCCAAGGGCCGCTATGAGAATACCTTCATCGCGCTTTCGGCGCTGCTGCACGCGCAGTCGCTGCAAAAACCGCTGGTGCTGTTCATCGAGGATTTGCACTGGCTGGACGAGGACACGCGCGCCTTCCTTCCCTACCTGGTCCATCACACGCTGGCCGACCCGCACAAACTCTACCCGCTGGCGGTGGTGGCCACCACCCGCCCCGAGGGGATCTTCCCAACCTTGAACAACCCCACCCTGCTGTGCGAGATCAGCCTGGCGCGCCTGCCTTCGCAGGGACTCTCCCGCCTGGCGCAGGGCATCCTCGAAGGCCCTGCCAGCCCGCCGCTGACCGCCCTGCTGGAGCGCCGCTCGGAAGGAAATCCCTTCTTTGCCGAGCAGATCCTGCGCTACCTGTCCGAGAACGACCTGTTGGTGCGCCTGGCAGATGGCTCTTGTTCCGCCGCCCCCCGCGCTGAAATGTTGATCCCCACCGACGTCAACGCCGTGCTGATTGCCCGCCTCGACAGCCTGACCCGCGAGGTGCGCGAGGTGGTGCAGACCGCCTCCATCCTGGGGCGCGAGTTCGAACTGCGCCTGCTGGCCGAAATGCTGCGCGGCGAAGCCAGTTTCGATGTCAAGATCAAATCTGCCGAGCAGAGCGATATCTGGTTTGCGTTGAATGAACTGGCTTATATCTTCCGTCATGCCCTGTTGTGGGATGCCGCCTACTCCATGCAATTGGAGGCGCGGCGGCGCAAGTTGCATGCCCTGGCTGTCGGGGCCCTCGAAGGAGTCCATGCCCAGGACCTGGACGAATATTATGAGAAGCTTGCTTATCATAGTGAAAAGGCCAGGCTTGTAGAAAAGGCCCGTTTTTATCTTGAAAAGGCAGGGGATACGGCTCAGGAAACTTATCGCAATGTCGAAGCGGTGGATTATTACACGCGCGCCTTGCAGTTGACACCGTCTCAGGATCTGGATCAGCGTTTCGACCTGCTGGACAAGCGGGTTGCAGTTCATGGCCGTTTGGCGAAACAGGACGACCAATATAAAGATATCAAAACAATGGAGGAAATTTCCCTTGCGCTCAGGGATGACCATAAGCTCGCCGTTAGCTTAAAAACGCGCGTTTATTACCATATCAATATCTCTGATTATCAAAGCGCGGAAAGAGATATCGGGCAGCTTGTCGATTTGGTTAAATCCTTGGATGATACCGATCTATTGCTGTCTTCTTACACGCTGTGGTTTGCCATTCTTTACCGTCAGGGAAAATTCAAAGAGGCTATGACCCTGGGAAGGAAAAACCTCGAACTTGCCCGTCAGACGGGAAACCTGTTGGAGCAGGGCAAGATCCTAACCTCGATCGGACAGGGCGCTTTGGAAATGGGGGACCCCAATGGAGAAGCGCAGGCCTTCCTTGATGAGGCTGTATCTGTTGCCCGTGCAATTCAGGATCGCACTCTCGAGGTCCAAACCCTGAACAACTTGGCTAATCTGGCGGGATTCATCAAGGGCGATTATGTCTCTGCAAGAAAATACTTTGAGCAAGGTCTGCAGATCAGCCGTGAACAGGGAGATCGGAAATTGCAATCCTTTGCAATCGTGAATCTAGGCTGGGTTGCGGGCATGCTTGGAGATTTTGATGACGCCCGTTCTTATTATGCACAATCTCTTTCCATAGCGCGCGAGAGCGGAAATCGCTTGACCGAGGCGTATACATTGCTCAATTTTGCCTCGGTCGTGGGAATTCAAGGGGACCTGGAATCCGCCTTGCAATCCACTTTACAGGCCTTGAAGATGTTTAAGGAAAGCGGAGAACGAAACGGCGAGGCCTGGGCCCTTTTTTATCATGGACAGGTAGCCTTGGCCCAAAAGGATTTTGAGAAAGCCATCGAGCTTTTTAACGAGTCTGTTTTGCTTCGCGCGCAACTGGGTTTGCCTATTTTGGTGTTCGAAGCCCAGGCTGGGCTTGTTCAAGTTGCCTTGGAAAAGGGCGACCTTGCATTTGCCTCGGAGAACGCTGAGATGATTGTTTCTCACTTAATGTCCGGAGGCACTTTAGAGGGCGCGGAAGAGCCGCTTCGCATCTATTTATCCTGCTACCAGACACTTGCAAAAACTCAGGATCCCCGCACAAATACTATATTGAAAATGGCCGCTGCGCAACTCGAAAGTCAAATTGCCCGCATTCAGGATGAAAACGCCCGCCGCAGATATGTGGAGAATGTCCCCTGGCGGCGGGCAATTTGGGATGCGTGGCAGTCGGCTGCTGATGGCGCACGAGCCCTGTAATTTGTGGCTTACGGTGGGATGTACCCCACCGGTGGGTCACCATGAATGATGCGGAGGCGAACTTTGCCAGCGCCGACCCTTTCCGCGCTCAACTCGTGGATAACGCCGTCATAAATGACCAGGTAGGTTTTGCCTGGCAGCTCATCTACATGGGCAAAATACTCCATATCGGCAAAATCTCCATCCCCACCATCTTCCTTGCGATGGCGCACGCCGAAGCACGTGAACCAGGTAATCTTCGCCTTGTTCCACTCGGTGGGCAGCCCTTCGGGCATGTCTTTTTCGATCACGTGAAATTTGGCGGAGTCGTTTTGGCCCAAGTGTAGTTCCACTTTGGGACCTCTGCTCGAGACAGAGAACATGCCGTTCCTGGCTGCTTGTAGTTTTCGTTCAGCCATATCTTCCTCCTCAAAGAATAAAAATCGATTGCCATGTTATTATGTTCGAAATGTGCTTTTCCTGCAATACCCAATGGTCAGATTTGCTATAATCCGCCACACACAGACCAACCCGCTTTCTGCCCTCAGAGGAATGGATGATCGAACGCTTACAGGAACCTGTCGCATTTTTCCTGCTCATCATGAGCATCATTTTGATAACGCCGCTCCTTTCCGAGCGGCTGCGTTTGCCGGGCATGATCGGAATCATCGTCGGGGGGATGCTGATCGGACCGCATGGATTCCACCTCATCGAGGCGGGCGACCGCATCGAGTTTCTGGCCACCATAGGCCTGGTCTATCTGATGTTCAGCGCGGGCCTCGAAGTGGACATCCGCCAGTTCATGCGCGTGCGCGCCCGCGCGCTGGTCTTCGGCCTGATTACCTTCACCCTGCCGCAGTTAATGGGTATGGCGCTCGGCTTCCTGCTTGGCCTGGATTGGCTGGGCATGATCCTGCTGGGGTCGGCTTTTGCTTCGCACACGCTGCTGGCCTTCCCGATCCTCACCCGCCTGGGCGTGACGCGCAACGAGGCCGTGGCCGTTACGGCGGGCGCCACTGTCCTGACCGATATCGGCGCGTTCATTATCCTGGCAGTGGTGCTGGGGGCGCAGTCGGGCGGGTTGAGCCTTGGTTATTTTGCGCAGTTATTCATCCTGTTGAGCCTGTTCACGCTGGCGCTCATCTTCGGGCTGCCGCGCCTGGGAAAATTCATCTTCCAGCGCCTGCATGGGCGGGCGGTAGAATTCCAGTTCGTGATCGTGGTGTTGTTCCTGGCCGCCCTGACCGCCGAGTTGATCGGTGTGCATGAGGTGGTGGGAGCCTTCCTGGCGGGGCTGGCCATCAACGCCACCCTGCCGCGCCACAGCCCTGTCACGGGGCACGTGCTCTTCATCGGTGAATCGTTTTTTATCCCCATCTTTTTGCTCTACAGCGGGCTGATCACCGACCCGCTGTCCTTTCTCACCAGTCCGCGCACCATGCTGATCGCCTTGGGCGTGACGGTCGTGGCCTATCTCTCCAAATTCCTGGCCGCGTGGATCACGGGGCGCATCTACAAATACACCCGCGCCGAATTTTGGACTGTCTTTGGCCTCTCCCACGCCCAGGCCGCCGTGACCATTCCCACCCTGGTCATTGGCCTCGAAACGGGACTGTTCAGCCCCGACCTGTTCAACGCCGCCATCCTGATGATCCTGCTGACCTCGATCACGTCCCCGCTGCTGGTGCAGCGCTTCGCGCCTGGGCTGCATACTGGCTCCGAGGACGACAAGCCGCTGGCCCTCTTCGAGCGCATCCTGGTGCCCGTCACCGAGCCGCGCTCGCAGGAGAACCTGGTGGCGCTGGCCGCCCTGCTGGCTCGCAGTTCGCAGGGGCACGTCATGGCCGTCAGTGTGGCTGAAGACTCGCACACACGCGAAAACAGTTTCAGCGCGCACCGCGAACTGCTTGGGCGTGTGCCCGAGATCCTCAATGACCCCGAAGCGGAGGTCGAGTTGATCCCGCGCCTGGCAGGCAGCCACGCCGAGGGCATCCTGCACACGGCAGCCGAACGCGGAGCATCGCTGATCGTTATGGGCTGGCGCGGCAAGGCCTCGCAGGCCAGGTCCGTGCTTGGCAGCGTGCTGGACGAGGTCATCTGGGGTTCCGATACACCCGTCATGGTGGGGCGTATGCCCCTGCCGCTGAACGGGATGCAGCGCGTGGTCTTCGTCCTGCCGTCGCGCATCATCCCGCCCGTGGTTCTGCGCCGCATGTTGGATGTCAACCTGTCCATCGCGCGTTCGCTCAACGTCCCGCTGCATGTCCTGGCCGACTCCAGTTACATGCAGATCATCGAGGCCCTGTTGGTTTCACTGGGTAATGGGCATCCCGTGGAAAAGGAAATCCTCAAGGGACAACTTGCACCCCGTGAATTGGACCACGCCAGCAACCAAGACCTGTACGTGGTGCCCGGCTTCGGTTCGCGCCAGCGTTTCATTTCCAGCGTGGGCAACCTGCCCGCGCGCATGGCTGCCGCATTCGGCGGCAACCTGGTCATCCTGCACTTCGACCGTTGACCTGTTAT
>CALLJA010000356.1 GCA_938008865.1 uncultured Anaerolineales bacterium | reverse complement strand
GACAGGCACGGGTCGTGCGCGCGGACAGCGGCTTCGACGCGGTTGAGCATGCCTTCCTTGACTTCGCCGCCCACGATGTAGGTCTTGGCCACGCTGTCGACGGCGGTGCTCATGGCCCAGTTGTTGTGACCTGTGGCCACGATCAGGTTGACGGCGGTCAGCTTGCCCGTGTCGTCGGCCTTGTAATGGTGGATGAGCGTACCGCGCGGCGCTTCGAGGATGCCGATGCCTTCGCCCCGATAGTCCTTGCGGGTGTTGAGGATGTCGGTGCTGAGGATGTCGGGGTCGTCGAGCAGTTCGCGCACGCGCTCGATGCAGTAGATGACTTCAATCATGCGCGCGTAGTGGAAGTACAGCGTCTGTCCGACGGGGTTGCCGCCGTTGAGTGTCTTGAACAGTTTGTGTTCCTCGCCAGCGATGGGCGTGCCGATGCTCTTGACCGCGTTCATGCGGCCCAGCGGACCGACGCGATAGACGCCTTCGGGGAAGCTCATCTTCTTGTAGTACGGGAACTTGAGGTACGACCAGTTCTCGACATGTTCGGCGATGTAATCGAGGTAATCATTGCCAGGGAATTTTTCGAGTTGGTTGCCTTCGCGGTCCACCAGGCGGATGTTGCCATCGTAGAGGTTGAGGCTGTCATCTTCATTGACGATGCTCATGTAGCCGCTCTTCAACACGGCGAACTTGTTGATGTCCTCCATGTTGCGCTCGGCCCAATCCTTCATGATGCTGACGCCCATTCTGGCGGTTTCGAGATTGGCCTCGATGCCCGCGCGGATGGCTTCACGCTCACTGGCCTGCAGCGCCTTGTTGACGCCGCCCGCCACGGCAAAGTTCGGGTGGATGCGGCGCCCGCCCAGGGTGCGGATGATCTCCTGACCGAAGCGGCGCAGGCCGACAGCCTTTAGCGCGATCTCGGGCGCGGCGTGCGCCAGCCCGATCACGTTGCGGACGGCGGGGTCGGCATCGAAGCCGAGCAGCAGGTCAGGGCCAGACAGCTCGAAGAAGTGCATGCCGTTGCTCTGGATGACCTGTCCCATGTGCATCAGTTCGCGCAACAAATTTGCAGGACGCGGAGCGGGGCTGCCCTGCAAGGCGTCAGCAGCCTTGGCAGCGGCCAGGTGATGGCTGACGGGACAGATGCCGCAGATGCGCGGGGTGATATAGGGCATTTCAAAATAAGGGCGCCCTTCGCAGAACTTCTCAAAGCCGCGGAATTCGTTGATGTGTAAATAGGCGTGCTCGACCGAGCCATCATCCTTCATGTGGATGGTGACCTTGGCATGTCCTTCGATACGGGTAACGGGTTCGATGGTGATTTTTTGAGACATGGGATACTCCTAATGCCAGTGCAGGTTCTCGTCTTTGATCTCGGGCATGCGGCCTTCGGCCAGTTCCTTCAAGACGTAGTAGATCACGTCTGGGTCGGGCGGGCAGCCAGGGACGTGCAGTTCGACGGGCACCACTTCGTGGACGGCGCGCACGTTGCTCATCACGGCCAGCTCGGGGTCGCTAGGGATCATGCCGCTCTCGTCGTTGCTTTCGGCTTCGATGTAGGCGCGCTTGAGCGCTTCCTGCGTGCCGCACATGTTACGCAGGGCGGGCACGCCGCCAAACACGGCGCAGTCACCGAACGCCACCAGGATCTTGCAGCGCGAGCGCATACGATGGGCCACTTCCTCGTTCGACGAATTGTTGATGCCGCCTTCGAGGATGCCCACGTCCACACCGCTCTCATCGGGTTCTTTCAGGTCCGTGATCGGCGTGGCGCGGATGTCGGCCAACTCGGCGATCTCCAGCAGGCGCTCGTCGATATCCAGTAAAGACATGTGACAGCCCGAGCAGCCAGCCATCCAGTCAGAAGCGATCTTCGGTTTCGTCATGATGCACCTCTACATTTCCAATTCGACAACGCTGGTGCGCTGGGTGAGCGCCTCGCGCCAGTTTTCGTTCAGGGTCACGCCCAGTTCGTGCGCGATGTCGACCAGCACCATCAGGTTCTGGCGCACGCCCTCGGGCGCGGTCAGGGCGGCTTCGGCAAATTGCAGGCGGCCTTCGGTGTTCAGCGTGTGACCTGCTTCCTCGGCCCAGATGTCAACGGGCAGCACCAGGTCGGCGCGTTCGGTCAGGGCCGATTCGTAGCTGGCCTGCACCGCAAGATACGGGACCTTCTCCAGCGTTTCGACCAGACGCTTCGAGGCGAAGTCATCGCCCAGGGCGACATACGCCGCCTTGCAGTTCTGGACCTTGAGCTGGTCCACCAACCCAAGCTGCGCCGCCGCGAGACTGTTGGCCCCGCCCTTGAGCGAGATCAGGCCCTTGCGTTCCGAGTCGCTCGCGCCGATGAGCTTGGCCACGCGCACCATCGCGTCGAGGGTGGCCGCGTCGCTGTTGCCGCTGACGCCCCGCCCGTAGACGATGACAGGAGCAACCGCTTCAGCCAGCATGTGCGCCGCGTCGATGACATCTTCCGCTTCCAGGCCGCAAGCCTTGAGCGCGGCTTCGAGCGTGGTCTTGCTGGATTTCGCGTCCGTGCGGGCCAGGCCTTCCTTGATGATGGCCGCTTCGAGCGCATTGAAGACAGCTTCGTTGCTGCCTGCCTGCGGCTTGAGATTGAGGTTGGCCAGGTCGTCCATGCCGTTCTCGTTCGGGTCGATGACGATCAGGCGCGTGCCCTTGGGCTGGTTGCGCTTGACGTAGAAGCCAGCCGTCTCGTGCGTGGACTTCAGGTCCGCGCCGATGATCAGCACGCAATCGGAAGTGCGCAGCGTATCGAGCTTGCCTTCGATGGCTTCGCCGTTCTTGATGGCATATTCGGCTTGCAGGGCGGTGGGGCGGCCTTCTTCGGTGGAGGTGACCACGGCGCTGTTGAGCCCGTCTGCAAACAGGGATTTGAAGGCGTACAACGATTCAACGGGTAAACGGGTGGAGGCTACAGCGGCGAGCTGGCCCTTAAGCGGGGTCAGATTCTGGGCCAGGAGTTTGAGCGCATCTTCCCAGGTGGTGGCGACCAGGCTGCCATCCACGCGTTTGAGCGGGGTGGTGATGCGGGTACGAGTCTGCTCGACAGGCAGGAAACGTCCCGTCTTGCACAGCGTCCCCGCGTTGGGAGCCTCGTAGTCGCCCGTGATCTTGACGATGTGATTGTCGCGGGTGTGGATCTCGATCCCGCAGCCGAGCGAGCAGCCGCGGCAGACGGAGCGTGTGACGGTCAGGTGCTTGTCATGGCCGAGGTAGGCGCTCTGACGGTCAATGAGCGCGCCCGTGGGGCAGACCTGCACGCAGGAGCCGCACGAGACGCAGCTACTCTGGCCGAGCGGCACGTTGGTGTCGGCCACGACGATGGTGGCCGCGCCGCGTTCCTCCACGCTGAGGGTGAAGTTGCCAGACATCTCGGCGCAGGCGCGGATGCAGCGGCGGCACAGGATGCAGCGGTTGTTGTCGAGGATGAAGTTCGGGTGGCTGGTGTCGACGGGGAAGTTGGTCCACTGCGGCTGCATGGGCCAGTGGTCCATGTGTTCGTCGTAGGCCGCGTTCTGCAGTTCGCAGTCGCCGCCGCTGACCTGACAGAACGGGCAGAAGTGGTTGCGTTCGCTGAACAGCAGGGAGAGGATGACGTTGCGCGATTTCTTGAGCGCGGGCGTCTCGGTCTCGATGACCATGCCGTTGGCGGCGGGCAGGGTGCAGGCCGCGATCGGCACGCGCATGCCCTTGACCTCGACCACGCATAGGCGGCAGCCGCCGTAGGGCGTGAGGTTGGGATGGTCACACAGCGTGGGGATCTTGATGTCGTTCTGGCGCGCGGCGTTCAGGACCGTGGTGCCTTCGGTGACTTCGATGGATTTACCGTTGATGGTTAAGTTGATCATTGTGCCTCTACGATAAGACGGCGATGGCGTCGAAATTGCAGACCTGGGCGCAGATGCCGCAGCGGATGCAGGTCTTGTCGTCGATGACGTGGACCTGGCGTCGTTCGCCGCTGATGGCTTCCACGGGACAGTTGCGGGCGCATACGGTGCAGCCTGTGCAGGTCGGCGCGATGACTTCGTAACGGATGAGCGCGCGGCAGACCCTGGCGGGGCATTTCTTGTCCACCACGTGGGCGACATATTCTTCGCGGAAATGCTTGAGCGTGCTGACCACGGGGTTGGGCGCGCCCTGTCCGAGACCGCACAGCGAGTTCTTCATGACTTCTTCGCACAGCAGTTCGAGCTGGTCGATGTCGGCCAGCGTGCCCTTGCCGTTGCAGATCTTTTCGAGGATGTCGAGGATGCGGCGCGTACCCACGCGGCAGGGCGTGCATTTGCCGCAGGATTCTTCCTGGGTGAATTCCATGAAGAAGCGGGCGATGTCGACCATGCAGGTCTCGTCGTCCATGATGATCAGGCCGCCTGAGCCCATCATCGAGCCAGCCGCGGTCAGGGCTTCGTAGTCGAGCGGCAGGTCGAGGTGTTCTTCGACCAGACAACCGCCCATCGGGCCGCCCGTCTGAATGGCTTTGAACTTCTTGTTATCCTTGATGCCGCCGCCCACGTCGAAGATGACTTCGCGCAGGCTGAGGCCGAACGGCACTTCGATCAGGCCCGTGTTAACCACGTCGCCAGCGATGGCGAAGGTCTTGGTACCCTTGCTTTTCTCGGTGCCCATCGCCGAATACCAGTCCGCGCCGTGCAATAAAATCTGTGGGACAACGGCGTAGGTTTCCACGTTGTTGTTGTTGGTTGGTTTGCCCCACACGCCTTTGACGGCGGGGAAGGGCGGGCGCGGACGGGGTTCGCCGCGTCGGCCTTCGATGGAGGCGATCAGCGCCGTCTCTTCACCGCACACGAACGCGCCTGCGCCCATGCGGACTTCGAGGTCGAAGGAGAAGTCGGTGCCGAAGATGTTCTGGCCGAGGAAGCCAAACTCGCGCGCCTGTTCGATGGCGACGTTGAGGTTGGCCACCGCAATGGGATATTCCGCGCGGCAGTAGATGTAGCCCATGCTCGCGCCGATGGCGTAGGCCGCCAGGATCATGCCCTCGACCACGGAATGCGGGTCGCTTTCGAGCACGCGGCGGTTCATGAACGCGCCTGGGTCGCCTTCGTCGGCGTTGCAGGTCAGGTACTTGGGGCCGTCTGGGACCTGGCGGCAGAGCTGCCACTTGCGGGCGGCAGGAAAACCCGCGCCGCCGCGTCCGCGCAGACCCGAGCGCATGACCTCGTCGATGACCTGTTCGGGCGTCATCGAGGTCAGCGCGTTGGCGAGCGCCTGATAGCCGTCTTCCGCGATGTATTCTTCGATATTGTGCGGGTCGATCTTGCCGCAGTTGCGCAGCACGATGCGCACTTCCTTGGCCTTGGGCGCGCCAAGTTCATCATCGGTGACAACCGTTTCTTTGGCGCGGAACTTCTCGACGATGCGTCCCTTGAGGAAATGTTCCTCGACCAGGTACGGGATGTCGTCCACGCCGAGGTTGGCGTAATGCACATTTTCGGGATACACCACCAGGTCGGGACCGAAGCGGGCGGGGTCGCCCAGACGCGAGGTTTCCAGCACCTGGACCTCGTCGATCAGACCCCAGGCCACCAGCTCATCGTTGAGCGCGTCCACGATCTCGTGCGCGCCCATGTCCAGACACTGCGGGTCTACAGATACTAAAACGTGGGAACGAAAAAATTTCATTTGGCCTCTGTGGGGATGACGTTGGCTTCCACGACCTTGCCGCCGAGGATGTGCTGTTCCATGATCTGGCGCGCGGCGTAGGGAGTCACCTTGCCGTAGGTCACAGGCGCACTGTTATCAATGATGACCTGCACGACGGGTTCCAGCGAGTCAAGGCCGAAGTTGCCTGTCTGGCGCACGGTGACGTCGGTGAGATTCTTTTCTTCGATGAGGTTCAGGAATTCCTTGAGCGTATCGCGCGCGCCTGCGGCGATGCCTGGCGTGCCCATGCCGACCACGATCTGCACGCGGCTTCCAGCCGTCTTGATGTCGCGCTTCTTCATAGCTTCTTCGCGGATTCTCTTCAGGTCTTCGAGCGATTTTACGGTTGGCATTGGTTCTCCTGTTTTCGTGCTTTACTTGCGCGCCTCGGCGATGCCTTCTTCGAGCGAGGAACGCAGGAAGGTGATCACGTCGGGGTGGGTGAGGGATAGTCCGTCCAGGGTTTCCTTCACGGGCTGGTCATCGAACTCGTAAATGCGTGGGCTGCCCTTGAAAGGCGGCTGGTAACTGTAGGTAAAGACCCAGTGAATTTCAGGATGGGCCACTTCGAGCGTCAGGAAGGTGCTGGGCAGGTTGCCGAGCGGCATACGGTCGATGTGCGAATGTTGGAAGAAGGCTTCCACCTTGGTGCCCGCTCCAGGCCTGGACGAGATATTCATCCTGCCGTTGCAACCCTCAGCCTGTTCCTTGAGCAAGGGAATGCCCAGACCCACGTTGCGCGTGGTGCGGCTGGTATAGAACGGGTTGGATAGCTGCTTGACCGTATCCTCGTTCATGCCTTTGCCGTCATCTTCCACGCTGACCGAAAGCTGGTCTGTGCGAAAATCCTCGGCCACCCGAATGTGGATGGTCTTGGCATTTGCGCTGACGCTGTTCTCTGCCAGGTCGATGAGGTGAAGGGCGATTTCTTTCACGGTTGTCTCACGGATGCTCAAGTTTGAGG
>CALLJA010000355.1 GCA_938008865.1 uncultured Anaerolineales bacterium | reverse complement strand
AACGGCAATATGGGAACGCCGCAGGCCACCCCAGGTGGGAAAGGCGGAAAGCCCTAATTCAAAAAAACTCCCTGCAAATTGCAGGGAGTTTTTTACGTACAATAGGTCGTTCACACCACATACTCTTTGGCCGCATAGAGCGACAGGTGCTCCCGAATCCACTCGAACGTGCGGCGCAACCCGTCCTCCAGTGAAACCCGCGGACTCCAACCCATCTTTTGCAGGGCCAGGCGGTTATCCGAGAGCAGGCGCTGCACCTCGCTCTTCTCGGGCCGCAGGCGGGCAGGGTCCACCTCGAGGCGGACGGGATGGTCGGCCATCGCAAAGATCTTTTCGGCCAGGTCACCGATGCGAATCTCGACGCCCGTGCCCAGGTTGAGGGTCTGCCCTTCCAGCCCGGGCGTCTGGGCCGCTTGGAGGAAGCCCGCCACTGTATCGCTCACGTAGGTGAAATCGCGGCGCGCATCCAGATTGCCAAGCCGCACCGTCGACTGGGTCAACGCCTGGGTGATGAGCGTGGGGATCACCGCCCGCGCCGACTGGCGGGGACCGAAGGTGTTGAAGGGCCGCAGGGTTACCACAGGCACGCCAAAGGACAGGTGAAAACTCTCGGCCAGTTTGTCCGCGCCGATCTTGCTGGCCGAATACGGCGACTGTCCCTGCAGCGGATGGGTCTCATCAATGGGCACGCGCAGGGCGGTGCCGTACACCTCGCTGGTGGAGGTATGCACCATGCGTTCGACGCCCAGTTCGCGCGCCGCCAGCAGCATGTTCAAGGTGCCGATCACATTGGCCTCGACCACCTCGGCAGGATGCACGTACGAATACGGGATGGCAATCAGCGCACCCAAGTGAAAGGCGTGGCTGACTCCCTGCATGGCCGATTTGACAGCGCTCAGGTCGCGCAGGTCCCCGCCGATCACCTCCACCGCGCCCAGCCGTTCGGGAGGCAGCATCTTCAGCAGGCCCGGGTCGTTGCGTGAGTTGTAGCGCACAAAGGCCTTCACCCGTGCGCCCAAGCCTGTCAGCGCCTCCACCAGGTGGCTGCCGATGAATCCGCCCGCGCCGGTCACGAGGACACGCCTGCCGTTCCAGAAATCACTCTCCGTCATGGTTTACCTCTCCCACAAGAAAACTTCATGAGTCGATAAAGATATTATACGTCCATGAACGCCACTCAAGAAAGGAATATTCAAAAAAGCTCCCCGTCAGGGTCCTGACGGGGAGCTGCCTACACGTACCGGTCTTGTTTACTTGTCTTCAGCAATGGTCTTGCCGCTGTACTTCAACGCGACGTGGGCCGCAGCGAGGCGGGCCACCGGCACGCGGAAGGGCGAGCAGGAGACGTAGTTGTTGCCGATCAGGTGACACCACTCGATGGATTCGGGATCGCCGCCGTGCTCACCGCAGATGCCCACTTCGAGGCTCGGGCGGGTGGCGCGGCCATCGGTCACGGCCATCTTCATCAGGCGGCCAACGCCGTCGCGGTCAAGCGTCTGGAACGGATTCTTGGGCAGGATGCCCTGTTCCACGTAGGTGACCAGGAAGTTGCG
>CALLJA010000354.1 GCA_938008865.1 uncultured Anaerolineales bacterium | reverse complement strand
GTGTATGTGGGCCAGAAATTGCTGGTGATGAAGGGTGCCACGCCCGCGCCGTCTCTCACACCGACCCAGGCGGAAGCGCCCACCTCCATCCCTGCCACGGCTACATTGTTCGTCACGCATACGGCCCTGGTCCCGCCCACCCTGGGCACGGCGACGGCCACCCTGCCGCCCGTTTCGTCCCCGCAGACGAGGTCCAGTGTCAACGTGACGGCATTGGTCATCATTGCGGCTGCCCTGGCCTTTGCCGCATTGGGCACCTGGCTGGGGATGCGCAAGTCGGTTTGAGCAAATCGTATTCCGCGACCTGACTCACAAAAGGAGAACCCGATGAAAGCGTACATTTTGATCAAGATCCGCGCAGGCGAACTCAACCAGGCGGTGGCTGAGTTGCGCAAGCTGCCCTTCGTCAAGAGCGCCGATGTGACCTTCGGCCCGTACGACGCCGTGGCCGTGGTGGAGCATGAAGACATCAACGGCATCGGCTCGCTGCTGGCGAAATCCATCCAGCCCATTGCCGGCGTGGAACAGACTCTCACCTGCCTGGCCGTCGAGGTCTGAGCGTCCCTTCTTCCCAACGAGCGACTCGGACGAGTCGCTCGTTTTGTATCCGCCATTTCCCACGCGCCGAATCGAAAAGAACCAGTACAATAGGCCCCATGTCCGCTCCCATCCAAAGATTGAATGCCCTCACCACCACCCGCTTCATTGCTGGTCTCTCGGTCGTCTTCTTTCACGGCGGCAGCGGACTGTATCTGCTGACCCTGTTCCCGATCAACCCGTTGATGCGCTCGGGCTTCCCGTCGGTCAACTACTTCTTCGTGCTCTCGGGCTTCGTGATGGCCCTGGTCTATTACCGTCCCGGGCAGAAATTCGACTTCCGCGAGTACTGGACGGCGCGTTTCTCGCGCGTCTATCCGCTCTATATTTTCTCGTTTGCCGTTACCTGCCTGTATTACCTCAACATTCTGCCGCGCATCGACGCGGATAAGGTATGGGCCAACATCCTCCTGTATCAGGCCTGGTTCCCGCAATATGCGACCTCGTTCAACGTAGTCTCCTGGTCGCTTTCGGCGGAGGTCTTCTTCTATATCCTGTTCCCCTTTGCGGCCATCCTGGCCATGCGCATGCCCGTCAAACGCCTGATCGGCATCAGCCTGGGCTTTTGGGCCGTCAGCCAGCTGGCTCATTCGGTGATTGCGCTCTGGCTGGGGCTGGGCGCGCGCTATTTTCTGGGATACTTCCCGCTTTTCCATTTGAACTCGTTCGTGCTGGGCATTGCAGGCGGGGTCTGGTACGTGAGCGAAGCGCCCAGGCGCCCACACACGTCCGCTGTCAACCTCGGCTGGATGTTCCTCTCCCTGGCCTTCGTTTCGCTGGCGCTGATTGCCCGCGAATACAGCCTGGTCCCCATCCGTACCTTTTCGCTGGACGTGGGCCTGCTTTCGCCCTTCTTCCTGATCTTCATCCTGACCCTGGCCCTGGACCATACCTTCGTCTCGAAGGCGCTCAGCCACCCCTGGCTGGTCCTGCTGGGAGAGGCCAGTTACGCCACCTACATGCTGCACATCCTCATCCGCTGGATCATGGAGAAGGGCATGGCTGCGCTGGGTAACCCGCTGACGTACGGACAGTTTTTTGCATTTTTGTACCTGCCCGTGGTGTTCGCCGTTTCCATCCTGATCTTCCTCTTCCTTGAAAGACCCGCCCAAAACTGGCTGCGGCATAACATGCGCAAGGTTCCGCTCATGCTGCTCGACCTGGCTCTGGTGGCAGGTTCCGTCTGGTTGAGCTTCTTCCTGTTGGTGGGCAGCGCCGACCCGCTTCCGCGCGCCCAAACCTACGCGCTGCGCATTGGGCTGGGAGTCTTCTTCCTCGGCCTGCTGGCCTTCCGCTTGTACACCGGCGCTTCCTGGAAGGCGCTGATCCCCGCAGTCGCGTCGGGCGCGGCCGTGTGGGTGGGATTCGTGTACCTGGCCGCACGTAACGGCTGGATCGAGGTCTTTCCGCGCTCGGTGCTGGCCCTGGCCGTGGCGCTGATCTTTGCGGCTCTCTCGGCCTCGCGTTTTGCGCTCCGGCGGCTGGCTCCTGCCAGTTTCCCGTGATGGAATAATGAAACATGACCAATAACGTCCGCCCCCAGCTGGCCCTGCTGTCTGAAGAAAACATCCAACAGATTCATGGATACGCCCTGCGCATCCTGGCTGAGACGGGCGTGCGCATTGATTCTGATGCGACCCGTAGACTGCTCCATCGCAAATGGGGGGTCCGCGCCGAGGAGCGCCTCGTGCGCATCCCCGCCGAGGTGACGGAATCTGCCATCGGGTCCGCGCCGAAGCAGATCGACCTCTACGACCGCCGCGGGAATCCCGCCTTCCAACTGGGCGAGGACCGCCTGCGCTTCGGCGTGGGTGTCACGGCGCTGTACTACCAGGAACCCATCCACGACAAGTTGGAGTTATTCACCCGCCGCAACATGCAGGATATGGTGCGGCTTGGTTCGCGCCTGCCGCTGTACGACGTCATCTCCACGGTGGGCATCGTGCGCGACGTGCCCGAGGACTTATCCGATTTTTACGGCAGCCTGGAGATGCTGGCGAATACGACCAAACCGCTGGTGCTGCTGGTCTCGGATGAAGGCAACTTCCCGCCCGTGCTGGACATGTTCGAGGCCCTGCACGGCGACCTGGGTGTAAAACCGTTCGTTCTGCCGTACTTCAACCCCGTCTCGCCGCTGGTGATGAACGCGGGCACCACCGACAAAATGGAAGCCGCCATCGTGCGCGGACTGCCGGTCATCTTCTCGAATTACAGCATGGCGGGCGCGTCCACGCCGCTGACCCCCGCGGGGACGCTCTCGCTGCTGCTGGCGGAACTGCTGGCGGGCCTGGTCATTGCCCAGACCATCAAGCCTGGCGCGCCGATTCTGCTCGGCATGTTGCCTGTCTATTTCGACATGAAGTCAATGTTGAACTTCTACGATCCGCAGAGTGTGCTCATCAGCCTGGCCTGTGCCGAGATGATGGCGTATTACGGCATCCCGCATTGTTCCACCTCGGGTTCGGGCACAGGCTGGGGCATGGATTTGGCCGCCGCCGACACCTACTGGATGAACACGCTGGCCTTGAGCCTGACCCAGAGTGGACTCGCTCCGTTTATCGGAGACAGCCACGGGTCCAAGTCGATCTCACCCTGCACGGTGGTACATGTCCACGAGGTCATCGACCAGGCGCGGCGCTTTGCGGGCGGTTTCCAACTGGATGATCCCAGCGCGGCGTTGGAAGAGATCGCCAAAGTGGGGGCGGGCGGCAGTTTCCTTTCGTCGCCGTCCACGCTGAAGAATTACAAGACGGGCTATTACAACAGCCGCGTCTATCCGCGCTGGACGATGGAGAAGTGGCAGGCCGAGGGCGAGCCGCCCGCTCAGCATGTCCTGCGTGAGCGGACGCGCGCCTTTCTGGCCGACGCGCCCGCCCCCGACGACCATGCCGACCTGCTCGGGCGCGGCGAGGCCCTAATCGCCAGCCTTAAGCGCAGATGAGCGTGGCGGGGGGCCGCCGAAAAGCCGTTTTAATGCTCATGGTATAATGTTTCAGCAAGTTTTCCATATCAGCCTAACATCGAGGAGCCTGAATTGGCCTTCAACCCCATTAACTGGCTGCTAGGCCTGTTTTCGTTGGATATCGCCATCGATCTGGGCACCGCCAACACACTTGTCCACGTGCGCGGGAAGGGCATCGTCATCAACGAGCCTTCCTGGGTGACGATCGACAAGCGTTTGCGTGAGCCCCTGGCGATCGGCCTGGAAGCCAAAGAAATGGTCGGGCGCACACCGTCGAACGTTGTGGTGGTCCGACCGATCAGAGATGGCGTCATCTCTGAATTCGATGTCACGAAAATGATGCTCGACTATTTCATCCTCAAGGTGCACGAGCAGAGTGTGGTCCCGTTGCCGCGTCCGCGCGTGATCGTGGGCCTGCCTACGGGCGTGACCGAGGTTGAGAAGCGCGCCGTGTACGATGCGGTGATGGCTTCGGGCGCGCGCCAGGCGTTGTTGATCGAGGAGCCGATTGCCGCTGCCCTGGGCGCGGGCCTGCCCGTGAACGAGATTCGCGGCTCGATGGTCGTGGATATCGGCGGCGGTACCACCGAAGTGGCCGTGCTTTCCCGCCGCGGTGTGGTGCTTTCGCGTTCCCTGCGCGTGGCAGGCGATGAGATGGATCAGGACGTGGTGCAGTACTTGCGCAACAAGTACAACTTGCTGGTTGGCGAGGGTATTGCTGAGCAGGTCAAATGGCAGATCGGGTCGGCTTATCCGCTCCAGCCCGAGAAGATCATGCAGGTGCGCGGGCGCAACCTGGTGACAGGCCTGCCCGAAACGGTGGAAGTGTCGTCCATCGAGATCCGCGAAGCGCTTTCGGGCTCAGTGCAGGTCATCATCGACACCATCCGCGACTCGCTGGATGAGGTTCCGCCTGAAATTGTAGCCGACCTGATGGATGTGGGCATCTGCCTGGCGGGCGGCGGCGCGTTGCTGCAAGGCCTGGCCGAACGCCTGACCGACGAATTGCGCTTGCGCGTGTGGGTGGCGGAAGATCCGCTCACTTGCGTGGCGCGCGGCGCGGCCATGGTTTTCGAGGATTTCGACAATCTGGGCCACCTGCTCGCCAGCCTGGAACGCGGCAGCACCCGCCACACGGCCTAGTTTCCCTTGCTTGTATTGGTAGGTAAAACCTCACACGAATGAAGGACCTGTTTTCACGTTCCTTACAGACGACGATCATTTTCCTGGTGGTGGGTGGCATTCTGGCGCTGGCCCTGGGGGGGTATTTCAGTTCGGCATCCAATCAGTTCACGGGCTCGCTGGTGGGGGTGCAGACCTGGATCTCCACCCGCGTCCAGGCCTTGCAGGATTTCTTCACCGCCCCGCGCGACATCGCCTCGCTGCGCGCGCGCAATGCCGAATTGCAGGCTGAGGTCTCGCAATTGCAGGCGCAGGTAATCGACCTGCAGCAGCGCGTCAACGAAACTGAGGTGCTGCGCGCGCTGGTCGATTTCTCGCGCTCCAACCCCGAGAGTACCTATCGCGCCGCGGCCGTCATCGGGCGCGACCCCAGTCCCTTCCTGCATTACGTGGTCATCAACCGCGGCTCCAATGACGGCATCCGCCGCGGCATGCCCGTGGTGACCAACCAGGGTCTGATTGGCCGCATCGACGCGGTCATTGCCGACGCGGCCCGTGTGCAGTTGATCACCGACCCCGCCTCCTCGATCAACGTCCACCTGCAGAACGCCGACGCGGAGGCCGTTCTGATCGGTTCGGTGACGGGCGACGTCTCGCTCGATATGATCTCGCAGGACGTGAGCGTGGAGCCCGGTGACCTGATCCTGACCTCGGGCCTGGGCGGCGGCTACCCGCCCGACCTGATCATCGGCCAGGTGGTCTCCATCCGCAGCCTGGACGTGGAGTTGTTCCAGCAGGCGGTAGTCCAGCCTTCGGTGGACTTCACCCGCCTCGAGATCGTGCTGGTCATCACCAACTTCCGCCCGGTCGACATCTCCCCGCTGGTTCCCACCACCACCCCCTGATTTCCCAATGCGCAACTTGATCGCCTTCCCGCTGATCGCTCTTGCGGTCATCCTGCAATCGGCGGTGGTCAGCCGCATGACCCTGCTCTCCGGTTACGCCGACTTGATGTTGATCCTTCTGTCTGCCTGGGCCTTGCAGGCGCAGGTGCGCTCGGCGTGGCATTGGGCGCTGGTGGCCGCGCTGATGGTGGGCTACGTGACGCGCCTGCCCTGGCTCGTGACGGCGGCGGGATATTTCGTGGTGGTCTTTATTGCCCAATTGCTGCAAAGGCGCATCTGGCAGGCCCCATTGCTGGCCATGTTCAGTGTGACGATCGCGGGCACGCTCCTGATGCACCTCATGTCGTATGCGGCCCTGGTGTTCGGCGGCAGTCCCATCCCGCTGGGTGACGCGCTCGGTTTTGTGACCCTGCCCAGCCTTTTATTGAACCTGTTGTTTGCCATCCCCATGTATGCCTTCATGCGTGACCTGGCGCAGTGGGTCTATCCGGGGGAGGAGGTTGAATGAGTTCGTCTTCGATCCCGCGCTCATCCCAGTTCGAGCCGTGGCGTTTGTTCGTGGTATATGGGATCGTGTTCGCCATCATGGCGGCCCTGTTGTGGCGTTTGATCGTCCTTCAAGTCATTACAGGCGGCGACTATGTCTCCCAGTCCGTGGAGAACTACACCAAATCGATCAGTATGCCCGCCCAACGTGGCATCATCTATGACCGTAACGGATACGTGCTGGCGCGTAACATCGCGGCCTATAATCTGGTCATCACGCCAGCCAACCTGCCCGACGATGACGCCGATATTCAGCGTGTGTACCGCGAGGTGTCGAAGATCACGGGTGTGGCCGCGGGTGGACCCGTCACCGAAGACACATTGAATTTTGCCAAGCAGTTCTCGGCCTGTATCGACGGCCCCAGTATCGCCGACATGGTTGCGCTGGGCGATTCCATTGCCCCGTACAGCCCGGTCAAGATCAAGTGCAATGTCAACGAAGAAACAGCCCGCCTCGTGCGCGAGCGTTCAGCCGACCTGCCCGGGGTGAGCATCGAGATCGAGCCGATCCGCGACTACCCGACCGGCTCTCTGACCGCCAACCTGGTCGGTTTCCTCGGCCCAATCCCCGCCGCGGAAGAGGAGGCGCTCAAGGCCCGCCGTTACGTCCCTAACCGAGATAAGATCGGTTACTCGGGTGTGGAGGCCTCCTTGCAGGAGATTCTGGCGGGGCAGAATGGCGAGCGCATCGTGCAGGTGGATGTGGCAGGCAAGGAACTGCGCAACCTCGAGGCGCCTATCGCAGCCTCTCCGGGCAACAACGTCAAATTGACCATTGACACGCGCCTTCAAGGCGTGGCAGAAGCCTCGCTGATGCAGGAGATCAATTTCTGGAACACCTACTTCAACACGGTGCGCATCTCCAGCGGCGTGGTAATCGCCATGAACCCCAAGACGGGCGAGATCCTGGCGATGGTCACCTACCCAACCTACGAGAACAACCGCATGGCGCGTATCATCCCGTCCTATTATTACCAGCAGTTGAGCCAGGACCCGCGACGGCCTCTGCTGAACAACGCCATCTCCGCTGAGTTCCCGCCCGGGTCCGTGTTCAAACTGTCCACCGCCACGGGCGCGTACAACGAGGGCGTGGTCAACGACCAGTCGATCATATTTGCCCCGGGCCAGATCGAGTTGTGCGACAAGTTCACTGCCAACGAAACCTGCGGCGCCAACAACACCCGCCCGTTCGTGGACTGGATCTACGACACCCGCCCTGAGGGCTTTGGCCAGATCGACTTCTTCCACTGCATTGCCTACTCTAGCAACGTGTGCTTCTACAAGATGGGCGGCGGCTTTAAGGATGAGATCAAGGAAGGCCTGGGCATCGACCGCCTGGGAGAATACGCCCGCGCCCTCGGTTATGGACGCCCCTCGGGCATTCAACTGCTCGGCGAGGCCAACGGGCTGATCCCTTCCCCCGATTGGAAGCGTATCACCACCACCGAGGTCTGGTCCACAGGCGACACCTACATCGCCAGCGTGGGACAGGGGTATGTGCTGGCCACGCCGCTGCAAGTCATCATGTCTGGCGCGACCATCGCCAACGGTGGTAAGTTGATGCAACCCACCGTGGTGCGCGAGGTGACTGACGCCGAAGGCAATGTGCAGGAGGTTTGGTTCGACCCCGAGGACTTCACCGTCTGGTTCGCCAGGACCGTAACCGATTCGAAGGGCGACCAGGTGCGGCAATACGTCAACCCAGCCGAACCGAACAAACCGTTATCCAGGCCGCCTTCGGGCAGTTACCAGGTCTCGCCCTTCGTGCCCAACGTGAAATGGGACGTGACCAAGACACCTGTCATCCAGACCTTCAACTGCGACGCAGGTTTCTGCGAGGCAGTGGCGGGCCAGAACAAGGTCATTGCGCCCGAGACCATCGCGGCTGTTCGCGCGGGCACGCGCATGACCGTCACCGACCCCAGCGGCACCCTGCACAGGGTCTTTACGGTCGATTATCCGCTGCCCATCGCGGTGGGTGGCAAGACTGGTACGGCGGAATACTGCGACGATGTGGCCCGCCAGGCCAACCGCTGCGACTTCGGCTCCTGGCCTACGCACTCGTGGACCATGGCCTACGCGCCCTTCGAGGACCCCGAGATTATCGTGGTGGCCTTTGCCTACAACGGCGGTGAAGGCGCCAGCGTGGCCGCCCCGATCGTAGCGCGCGTGTTGAAAGGCTACTTTGAATTGAAGGCTATCGACCTAGCCCAGGGAGCCTCGTCTGCGCCCTAGCCTGCTGCCGCGAAAAGAGGCAGTATAATTCGGCCAGCCTTTCTCATGGATGCCACCACTCCCACTATTCAGATCAAGGGCCTGCGCGACAGCCTGCTCGTGACCCTGGGCGGCCAGGCCTGGGACGAGAACCAGTCTGCCCTGCTGACCCAGATTGACGGGCGCGCGTCGTTCTTCCAGGGCGCGCGCCTGGTGCTGGATGTGGGCACCCAGGCGCTTGGCGTGGACGAGATGGTGCGCCTGCGTGATGTGCTCTCTGAGCGTGGCATTTCGTTGTGGGCCGTGTTGAGCGAATCGCCCAAGACCGAGAAAACCGCCCAACTGCTTGGCCTGGCTACGCGCCTTTCCAACAAGCCGCGCGTTGAGGAGCGGCGTGAACCCGCCGAACCTGTCAGCCAGGAGACGGCCCTATTCCTGAGTAAAACCCTCAGGTCGGGAACGCGCATTGAGTATCCTGGGAACGTCGTCATTTTTGGCGATGTCAATCCCGGGGCGGAAGTGGTGGCTGAGGGCAACGTCATCGTGTGGGGACGGGTGCGGGGCGTCATCCACGCGGGCGCGAAAGGCAACCGCCAGGCCGTAATCTGCGCGCTGGACCTTTCCGCCACGCAGCTGCGCATCGCGGACGAGATTTCGGCGCTGCTCAAGCCGCAGAAGAACCCGCGGCCCGAGATCGCCAGCATTAACAAGGAAGGCCGCCTGCACGCGGAGCTTTGGCAGGCAGGTTAAACTCACCCAAGGGAAGCGTTCATGACCGCAAAAGTCGTTACCATTACTTCTGGAAAAGGCGGCGTCGGCAAAACCACCGCCGTCGCCAACCTGGCTGTCGCGCTGGCAGCGGACGGGAAGAAGGTCGTCTGCATCGACGGCGACATTGGCCTGCGCAATCTCGACATTGTGCTGGGCCTGGAAAACCGCATCGTCTACGATGTGGTCGATGTGATCGAAGGCCGCTGCCGCCTGCGCCAGGCCATGATCCGCGACAAGCATTTCCAGGACCTGTTCCTGATCCCTGCCGCTCAAACGCGCGACAAGAACGCCGTCTCGCCCAGCGACATGGTGCGCGTGTGCGACGAATTGCGCCCCGACCACGACTTCATCCTGATCGATTCGCCCGCGGGCATCGAGCGCGGATTCCGCAACTCCATCGCCGCCGCCGACAAGGTGCTGGTGGTGACCAACCCCGAGGTCTCGGCCGTGCGCGACGCCGACCGCGTGGTGGGCATCCTCGAGGCCGAGGAGAAATACTCGCCCGCGCTGGTGCTCAACCGCCTGAACCCCGCCATGGTCAAGAGCCACGACATGCTCTCCGCCGCCGATGTGCTCGACCTGCTGGCCATCCAGTTGATCGGCATCGTGCCGGAAGACGAGGGCGTCATCGTCGGCAGTAACCGCGGCACGCCCGTGGCCCTGGATGGCAAGAGCCGCGCGGGGCAGGCCTTCCGCAACATTTCCAAACGCCTGCAGGGGCAGGAGGTGCCCTTCCTTGACCTCGACAAGCAGGAAGGGTTGTGGGGTCGCATTCAGCGCCTGGCGGGCGGGAGGAAGTAGCCATGGGCGGATTCTTCGACCGTATGTTTGGCAGCAAACGCAGCGCCGAAAGCGCCAAGGAGCGCCTGCAACTGGTGCTGGTGCATGACCGCACTGACCTGACGCCCGCCCAACTGGAGGCCCTCAAGGACGACCTGTTGAAGGCCATCTCCCGTCATATCGAGATCGACCCCGCCGCCGTCCAGATCGGCCTGGAGCGCGACGGGCGCGAACAGCGTCTGGTGGCAGACATCCCCTTGCGGAGCGTGGCTCGCCGCCGGGCTGGCTAGGATATGCTGCGCGGCCTTTCCTGGCGTAATTTCGATTTTCTCCTGCTGGGCGCGGTGGTGCTGGCTTCGGCCTTTGGCGTCACCATGATCGGTTCGGCTATTGCGGGGAATGAGGAATTGCTGCTGCTGCCAACCCGTCAGATGTACTTTGCGATGGTCGGCGTGGTGGTCATCTTTGTGCTGGCGGGCATCGACTACCGCTACTGGCTGTCGATTCACTGGCCGATCTACTTTGCCACCATGGCCTTCCTCGTGGCGCTTTCTGGCCTGGGCCAGGCCGCCTTTGGCGCTCAGCGCTGGTTCCAGTTGGGTGTTCTCAACTTGCAGCCGACCGAGTTCGCCAAGATCACCATCATCCTGATGCTGGCGCGTTATTTCGAGAAATCTCAGAACAGCGAGCGCACCTGGGGCTGGATCATCCGCGGTTTCCTGTGGGCTTTCGGCCTGATGTTCTGGATCCTGATCCAGCCGAACCTGAGCAACGTGGTGGTGATCATGGTCATCTTTGGGTTCATGTTGTGGATCAACGGTCTGAAACTCCAGCATCTGGCCACGATCGGTCTGGTGGGCGCGCTGGCAGTGGGCCTGCTGGTGACGTTTTCCATCCTGGGCATCCAGATCCCTGGCATCCAGCCTTACCAACAGCAGCGCATTACGAACTTTTTGATCCCCAACCCAAACGACACCTATGGCAACCGCTACAACGTCCAGCAGGCGTTGATCGCCATCGGCTCGGGCGGGCTGACAGGCCTCGGCTACGGCCACGGCACGCAGACCCAGTTGCGTTTCCTCAAGGTGCGCCAGACCGACTTCATCTTCTCGGTCACCTCGGAGGAGTTCGGCATGATCGGCGGGGTGCTGATCATCCTGATCCTGGCCTTCGTCATCTGGCGCTGCATCCGCGCGGCGCAGAAGGCGCGGGATGTGTCGGGCGCGATGATCGCCTACGGCATCGGCGTGATGCTCTTCTTCCAGGGGGCCGCCAATATTGCCATGAACATGAACCTGATCCCTGTTTCGGGGCTGCCGCTGCCCTTCATCAGTTACGGCGGCTCGGGCCTGATGGCCCTGATGGTTGGAATCGGCCTGGTCGAAAGCGTGGCCATGCGCCACAAACAAATGGATTTCTAATTCGGAGTATTCCCTTGTCTATCAAACCCGCCCGCACCCGCGTCGCCCCGTCCCCCACGGGGCACATGCACCTCGGCACCGCCCGCACCGCCCTCTACTGCTACCTGCTTGCCAAACAAACGGGCGGACAATTCCTCATGCGCCTGGAGGACACCGACCTCAAACGCACCGTCGAAGGCGCGGAGCAGGAGTTGTACGACGGCCTGCGCTGGCTGGGACTGCAATACGACGAAGGCCCCGACATCGGCGGTCCTTACGGACCCTACCGCCAGACCGAACGCCGCGAGATCTACCGACGCCACACCCAGACCCTGATCGCCAATGGTCATGCCTATCCCTGCTTCTGCACGCCCGAACGGCTCGACCAGGTGCGCCAGGAGCAGATGAAGAACAAGCAGAATCCGCACTATGACGGAACCTGCCGCGCCATCCCGCCCGAGGAGGCCGCCCGCCGTGTCGCCAGCGGCGAGCCGTACACCGTGCGCTTCAAGATGCCCACCGAAGGTGTGACTGTGGCGCACGATCACCTGCGCGGCGACATCACCATCGAGAATTCCCAGCTCAACGATTATGTGCTGGTGCGCAGCGACGGTCTGCCAACCTATCACCTGGCGGCGATGGTCGATGACCACGAGATGGGCATCACGCACGTCATCCGTGGCTCGGAGTGGCTGGCCACCTTCCCGCTGCACGTCAACATCATCCGTGCTTTTGGCTGGGAGGAGCCGATCTTCATGCACCTTTCGGTCTTTCTCAAGCCGAGCGGCAAGGGCAAGATGAGCAAACGCGACACCGCTGCGGCCAAATTGGACGGCTATTCGATCTTCGTCAAGGATATGAGTGACTTGGGTTTCACCCCCGAAGGCGTGTTGAACTGGTGTGCGCTGATGGGCTGGGGCGTGGCCGAAGATGACGTGATGACCCTCGACCAGATGATCGAGCGCTTCTCCATCGACGGCCTGACGCCTTCACCCGCTGCGATCAACTTCCAGAAGCTGGACCACTTCAACGCGACGCACATCCGCATGTTTTCGACCGAGGACCTGGCCGCCCGCATCAAGCCGTACTTCGTCCATGAGGGACTCCCCGTGGACGACGAGACCCTGCTGCAGATCGTGCCGCTCATCCGCGAGCGCCTCGTCACCCTGGACGATTGTCTCGACTTTGCGGCCTTCTTCTTCAAGGAAGAGGTCGCGCCCGTGCCCGCGGACTTGGTCGCCAAGGGCCTGGACGCGAAGCAGTCGGCGGAGATTGCGCGCAAGTCGTACGAGATTCTGTCCACGTTGCCCCGCCTCAGCCACACTGAGGCCGAGCCGCCCATGCGCGCCTACGTCGAGGCAGCGGGTCTGGCCCCGAATCAGGTCTT
>CALLJA010000353.1 GCA_938008865.1 uncultured Anaerolineales bacterium | reverse complement strand
ACGGCCATCTGGGCGCGGGTGACAGGGGCATTTGGACAGTACATGCCATCTCCACAGCCGCTGGTGATGCCCTCGGCTGCCAGTTCCTCGATCCAGGCGGCGAAGGAATTGACGGGCACATCGGTGAAGACCTCACCCGTGGCGGGAGGCGGGGTGAAGTCCGGGCCGTGGGCGGCACGCAGGACGAAGACGGCCATCATGGCGCGGTTGACGTTGGTGTCGGGGCAGTAGTTGAGTGGAGTGCCGCCGCAGCCGCTGGTGACATGGTTGAGGTAGAGTCGTTCGATGAAACTCCTGGCCCAGTGACCTTCGGGAACATCGGCGAAGATGGTGTTGCCCAGAACGGTGAGGTTGACATCCTTGGATGCGTTGGCGTAGTGGACCGCATCCGTGGGAACGAAGTCGACGTGCAACGTGTGCGTGCCTGCCGAGAGGAAGGCGCCCGCAGCAGGAGTGTAGGTGAAGGCGCCAGGCACATCGGCGGTGGCGTTGAGTTGCGTGGTGCTCAATGGCGTGCCCTGGGCGATGGCGGTGGGGTCAGCCCAGGTGATGACCGGGGCGATCTTGGTGACCGTGATGCTGACATCCCTGGAGGCCGGAGTGTAATTGACCGTGTCCGTCGGGGTGAAATCGACATGCAGGGTGTGTGTGCCGACCGCCAGGACGGTACCGCTGACGGGGTTATAGGTGAAGGTGCCAGGCGTGTTGGCGGTGGCGTTCAACTGCGTCGCGCCCAGGGCGGTGCCATATGCGATGTCTGCCGGGTTAGCCCAGGTGATGACCGTCGCGGACTTGGTGACCGTGATGCTGACGTCTCTGGAGGCAGGCGCATAGGTGGCCGTATCGGTCGGGGTGAAGTCTACATGCAGGGTGTGAGTACCAATTCCCAGGACGGTTCCAGCGGCGGGGTTGTAGGTGAAGGTGCCGGGTGTGCTGGCCGTGGCGTTCAACTGCGCGTCACTCAAGGCCGTGCCGAAGGGGATGTCTGAGGGGTTGGCCCAGGTAAGAACGGGGGCCTGGAGGTAATTGGCAGTGACCGTCGTATCGCCCGTGATGGTGACACGGTTGTTCGTGAGGGACGGAGTCCAGCCAGTAAAGGTCCAGCCTGCCTCGGGGGCGACGGTTAGGGCGACCACATCGCCGGAGTGATAGGTGGGCCAGTCGGGATTCTTTGTGACCGTGCCATGCGCGGAGTTGACCGTCAGGGTGTATTCCTGCGTTTGCTGCACAGATGAGCTCAGGATTAGGGTAAATCTGCCGACCATGGTGACGGGTTGGAGACCGTAACCCCACAGGGTCTCACGATACTCGCCTTCGTAGCTGTTCGTGGCAGCGTTCAGCGCACCAATCAATTGGAACTGGCGTGTCACAGTTTCCCCTGGCTCATTTTCGTCGCTTATTTGATTGATTTTTTGCTCAAACTTTTCGGATAGGATGACCAGCGAAGCTCCGCATGAGCCGGAGATGGACGGGCCAACTGCCAGGGTTTGGGCAGGAGAATCATCGCTAATGGTGATGGTGTGCAACTCGGGAAAGACCAGGGTGGCACTCAAATTCACGTAGCCGCTCAGGGTTCCGTTGGAACAATTTGCGAGGAACCCCAGGTCAATCGAGTCCAAATCAGGCTTAACTTGCGGTTCGATGAGTGTCTTGTCATATTCGCCTTCAGCAGCCCACTGCAGCTCGACAATGCCACTATAAATATCCGGATTCGGGTAGGGATTGTCGACTGCCTGCTGCGAGGCCAGGGCGGGCCAGCCGTAAGCGGTGGCCAACGGTACGGCCACGATCACACCCAGCATGACCAGGGAGATCAGGACCATCGCAATGCGTGAGAAGTTAAGTTTGTTTTTCATTGGGTAACTCCTTACCAATCGATGCGGGTGCAGGCCGAGGGCGTGGGTTCGCCTGGCGTGCGGCTGGCATAGACGATGCTGAAATTCAACTGGATGTCCGTAAGTTTGGACAGGTCCATATTTCCCATCCCTTGGGCGGGCGGGCCGAGGAAGATCTCCACTGTCCAATCGGTGGATGCCAGCCCGCGGCCCTGGAAGGCCTCGGTGCGCATGCCATTGTTGGTGTATGGGGTCTCCTGGTTGACATTGGCCAGGAAACTGGCTGTGGCAGTCCCCTGGTCCTGGTTGGTGGGCCAATCCAGCCCCAACAGGAAGGCGGGCGCGATCAACTGGTAGTCGAAGATGCAGCCTGCCTGGGACTTCAATTGCACGGTGCCGCCCTGGCTGACGCGCACGGCGCGATACCCCAGCCCGGTCTGTTGGCTCACCAGGTTGACGCTGAGGCCATTGCTGGTGGATTTGGGGGAGCCGATGCCGCCCATGGTGATCAGCCAGTACCCATCGAAGCCCTGCGGGATGAGTTGGTTGATGGAGCCGCCTTCCTGCAGGTTGGTGGACAGGGTGAACTTCAGCACCCCGTTTTGGGTATGATCCGTCACCCATTGGCTGAATGTCTGGTCGGAGGGCACCAGGTTTTGCGCCACCGAATAGGTCAGGTCGCGGGCGCTGAGGTTGGCGGGGATGCCGGCCGGCAGGTTGTTGGTGACGCTGTTCAGGCGGCTCAGGAAGGTGAGCAGGTCGGTTGCGGTGCGGGCGCGATAGATATCGGAGATGCGGATGTTGCTGGCATTGAGGCGCGCCCCATACTCGTATTCGGCGCGGCGCGCCGCCAGGTAGGTGAGCTTCGAGGCCAGGTCGAGTTGGCTGGCAAACTGCAGGCGGGTGGAATCGAGCACGATGCGGTATCCGGGGTCGTTGGCCGGGCTGGAAGCAAAGTAGGCGCGCTGGCGCTGGGCCTCGAGCACATCGTCATCCAGGCTGTCCAGCAGGCCCTGATACTCGCTGTACTTGGCAGCGAACTGTTGGTAGGCGCCATAGGCGTCGATCAGCAACTCCTGCTGATCCAGAAGCAGGTTCTGCGTCTCTTTGTAGTTGTTGGCATTTTCAATCTCGATGTTCGCTGCAGTCGACATAGTACCAGCAAGCGCCTGAACACCTACGTTAGTAAACCCAAATATAGAACAACCGAGGTTATGGGTTAATTTACCTACTATTTCAACAGTACCTCCCTCATAACAAGAAATCGTATCGAATGCCGATTGAGTGATACGCGCTGCTGTCTCTGCCCCACCACTCACGCCAAGCCACGTAGTCACAGTGGCGTTGGCGTCATTTGAAAGCTTTACCCTTTCATTAATATTTTTAGCTTTCACTGTGATACTGTATTGCTGGATATAGATGCTGCGCAAATCCAGCAGGGCTTGTTTGGCGGTGCTGTTGTTAATGACCGTTTTATTGATGCAGGCGTCGAAATTCTGAGTTGCCGTGGCTGGATACACATTGACAACCGCTAAACATTCATCGAGATAGGCCTTTTGTTCAGACACACAATCCCAATCTTCCGCGTCACAGCCGCTCTTTTCGCTGATCTGCGCGTCGATGCCGTTCTGGATGGCTTGCACCTCGGCGCGCAGGGCAACCTGCGAGTTGTTGTAATCGCGTTCGGCGGCGGCTTCGGCGTCCTGCAATTGCTGGGCCAGTTGCGCGGCGCAGACCGCATCCTGGTACAGGCCAGCCGATTCGGTGCCGCAGGCCCCGCCTGTGTAACGGCGGGCCGGGGTAAAGGTGACATCGAAGCCGAAGATGTTGCGCCCGGCGCTCATCTCATTGGCTGTGCTGCGCGTCTTGGCCAGGTTGATCGCCATCTCAGCCGCCAGACCACTTTCCGGCCGTTTAGCGCCGTCAATGACACAAGTGGAACCGCTGGGCTGCCCGGCAGCCATGGCGATCATTTTGACATACCCATCTGAGGCAGCCACACGCAGGGTCTCCACCCCCACATCGCGGCGCTGTTGGGGCCCTGTGGGCTGTTGCGGAACATCGAGGTAGCTCAAGCGCACACCCAGTTGGTGCTGGGCGGTTTCCTGGCCTTCGATGGCCCGTGAAAACAGCGACCATTCGGACTGGGTGAAATAGTCGGAGACATAACAGCCGTTGCCCACCGGGCTGTCGAGCGCCTCATTCAACATCTTTTCGGCCTGCACGTATTGATACCGGGCCGCATCCAGGCGGGCCGCCTCCTGGCGCACGGCAGCATCCGCACCGAGCAGGGACGTGCCGCTGAATTGCAGGCCCATGGCGTCGGCCATGAACTGCTGGCCGAAGATCATGTGCATATAGGCGCCTTCGCGCACGCTCTGGCGCAGGCGGGCAGGCCAATCGCACCAGTCAATGACCGGGTCCAACACCTGGCCGCTGTGGGACGGGTCTTCGGGATTGCCATCCTCTTTGCTCCCGCTGGCGCCGCACAGCGGCTCACTGTAGCCCGCAGGCGGGTTGCCCGTATAAAAGGCATCGCCGCGGAAGTCAGCGTTATAGGAAATCAGGAACCCATACAGGTTGCGCGCCACCCGTAGATCTGCGTCGGCCTGTGCGATCTGGGCCTGCAGGGACGCGCCTTGATAACT
Organism: uncultured Anaerolineales bacterium; assembly: GCA_938008865.1. GTDB lineage: Bacteria > Chloroflexota > Anaerolineae > Anaerolineales > Villigracilaceae > JACPVF01. The sequence goes on along the minus strand of CALLJA010000353.1, from coordinate 1,753 downwards.
GCGGTTCAAGCCGGCGGCATAATCGAATTTGGCAACGATCGAATCGAAGTCGTTGTTCGCGCGGTAGGGCGAGAGGGCCAGGCGCAGTTCCATGGCGGCCTTGAGTTTGGTGCGGGCATCCGTTTCCAGCTTTTTGAGGTCCAGTTCGAAGGCGCCGATGTCACATGTCCCGCCACTGGGACGCGTCACCCCGTTCTGGTCTTTGGGAGGACAAACGTTATTATCCCCCGCGTTGACTGCAGAGGAGCCAGCCAGGAGCGGAAGGGTTTGGGTAAATCCGCCGTAGCTCCCAAGAGTCCCCAGTTTGGGGTCGGTGGCCAGGTTGCCTGTGCCGCTGTAGCCGCCCTGCACCACACTGGAATTCACGGTTGCGGCGGCGCCGCCAATCTCTCCGCCCGTATCTCCCCATAAGATCACGTTCTTTAATGTGGGGGTGCTGGCCTGGTTATACAGCCCGCCGCCGCCATTTGCAGTCGCTTTATTGCCGCTAAAGGTGATGTTCGTGACCGTCGGATTGCTGGCGTTGTTGTTATACATTCCGCCGCCGTTCACAGTCGCTTCGTTGCCGTTAAAGGTGATGTTCGTGACCGATGGGCTGCTTTGATTGTTATACATCCCGCCGCCGCTCTCAGTCGCTTTGTTGCTGTTAAAGGTGACATTCGCGACCGACGGGTTGCTCGAAGAGTTATACAGCCCGCCGCCGTTGGAAGCTGAGTTGCCACTGAAGGTGACGTCAGTGATCGTCGGGCTGCTGAAATTGTTGGCAAGCCCGCCGCCATTCCCATTGCTTTTGTTGTTGGCAAAGATGACGCGGGTAATCGTTGGCTCGCTGCCGTTGGTATTGTACATTCCAGCGCCAGAGGAAGCGGCCGAGTTGCCTTCGAAAATCAGGTTCGAGAGCATTGGACTGGCGGCATGGTTATACAGCCCGCCGCCATTGGCCAACTCGCCGCTGCCATTGGCGTTGCCGCCGCTGATGGTGAAGCCGTCCAGGGTCGCGCCGGTCGCGCCGCTGACCACGTGGTAGGAGTTGTCGGAGCGGGTGGATTCGATAGCGTTATCGTTCCCTTTTAAATCGCCGCTGAGGATGGTGGCATTGACCGCAGGGTTGCGTTGGATGCGATCAGTCTCGGTCCCGTTGAAACCGCCGTACACTTGCACGCCATTCTTGAGTTGGAAGGAGGCAGCGCGGTCGGTCCCGCTGGTGGGTTTGTACGTTCCCGTCATGACCCAGATCTCGCTTCCCTCGGGCGCGTCGCTCAAAGCCTTTTGCAGGCCGCAGGCATCCTGCCAACTGTTGCAGGATATGCCGCTGGCGTTCGGTTTGACATAATAGACCAGCGCCCGGTCGCGCTCGAAGGCGCCGATGTCGCATCCAGTCACCCCATCTTTATCGCCATCCTGGGGGCGTTTTATGCCGCGCTGGTCCAGGTTGCTGACCGGCGCGTACGCGCAGTACAGATTATTACCTTTGTCAATGGCTGAAGAACCGAACAGGAGTGGAATGGTTTGCGTAAAACCGCCATAGTCGCCAAGTGTGCCCAGTTTAGGGTCGGTGGTGATGATGTTCGTGCCGCCGCTGTATCCGCCTTGCACAACGCTGTATCTCACGGTTCCACCGCCGTAAATCTCGCCACCCGTGTCACCCCATAAGATTACGTTCGTTAATGTTGAGCTGCCGTAGTTATACATCCCGCCGCCACTGGAAGCTGAATTGCCACTGAAGGTGACATTCGTAACCGTAAGGTTACCG
>CALLJA010000352.1 GCA_938008865.1 uncultured Anaerolineales bacterium | reverse complement strand
TCCTGCTGCTTTATGCTGTGCCCATTATCTGCATTCACATCTCTCCGCCCTGTCTGCACAAATTCTGCACAAACGAAAAGTATCCTTTGGGAAAATTCAAAGGAGAACATCATGAGCTTCTTATCAAACATGCTCAAGAATAAAAAAATCCATATCTGGGGTATTGCCCTGTTCGCGCTGGTTCTTGGCCTTGCGGCCTGGAGATTCTTCAGCATAACCGACTCTGCCAGCGCCACGTCCACGGCCAGCAATCAGGTCGAAGTCGTCTCGTTGGATGTGGCTGAGACAGTCGAGGCCTCAGGCTCGCTCGAAGCCCAGCCCTTCGCCAGCCTGAACTGGAAGACGAGCGGCACGGTCGAGGATGTGAACGTCCAGGCGGGTGATCATGTCCAGGCGGGAGATATCCTCGTCGTCCTGCAGCCTGAGAGCACCACTGCCAGCATCGTCTCCGCCCAGGCGGACCTGGTCAACGCGCAGAAGAATCTCGACGACCTGTTGCATTCCAACACCGATTTTGCCCAGGTGGTCATCAACCTCAAGGATGCGCAGGAAGCCTACGATGACGCGGTCGATTACCTGGACTATTTGCAGAACGAAGACAAGATCCCCCAGACCTCGACCGAGGTCTATCTCAAGTCCACGCGCACGGGCTACAAGTATCAATACAAGATCAAGAACTTCAAGGGGCCTGCCACTGAGGACATGCTGACCGAAGCCCAGAACGACCTGGCGCTCAAGAAGGCCAAACTGGAAGACCTGCAGCGTGAATATGACCGCCTCAAGGGCGGTCCTAACGCACAGGATATTCTGGCCGCCCAGGCCAAGGTGGATGCGGCTCAGGCCACCGTCAACATGCTGCGCATCATCGCCCCGTTCGACGGCGTGGTGCTCTCGATCGATAGCCGCACGGGTGACGTGGTCAGCGCCAACGAACTCTCCGTCAACCTCGCGGACCTGAATCACCTGTATGTCGAGACGCAGGTCGATGAGTCAGATGTGACCAAGGTCAAGGTGGGCGCCTCCGCCGATGTCACGCTGGATGCCCTGCCCGGTCAGACCTTCACGGGTCAGGTGACCGCCGTCAACCCCGTCGGGCAGACCGTGGGCGGGCTGGTCAAGTACACTGTGCGCGTCGAACTGGACCCCGTCAAGGATGTGTTCCTGCCGCTCGGAGCGACTGCCAATGTCACCATCCACGTCAGTGACTCTCAAGCCACGCTGGCCGTGCCGATCGTCGCGATCCAAAACGACAGCCAGGGTGAATATGTCTGGCTCCTGCGTGACGGACAGACCACGCGCGTCGACGTGGTGGGCGGCGCGATCCTCGGCGACCTGGTGGCCGTGACGGGTGACCTGCAAGCGGGCGACGTATTGCAGGTGGTGCATCAGAGCAGTTTCAAGGCCCCCAATCCGTTTGCGGCGGGAGGCGCCAAATGATCCACGCCGAAGGCCTGACCAAGGTCTACCAGATGGGCGAAAGCGAGGTCCGCGCGCTGGACGGGGCCAGTTTCACTATCGAAAAGGGCGAAATGGTCGCCATCATGGGCCCCTCAGGCTCGGGCAAGAGCACGCTCATGTCGATCATCGGCTGCCTGGACGTGCCCAGCAGCGGACAGTATTCGCTGGACGGCGTCTCGGTCGAGAGCCTGGACGAGAGCGGCCTGGCCGAGGTGCGCGGACGCAAGATCGGTTTCGTCTTTCAGCAGTTCAACCTGCTGGCGCGCACCAGCGCCCTCGAGAACGTGATGCTGCCATTGACCTATGCGGGCATCTCGGGCAGGGAGCGTGAAAAGCGCGCCCGCGCTGCCCTCGAGCGCGTGGGCCTGGGAGATCGCACCCATCATGCCCCGAACGAACTCTCGGGCGGGCAGCAGCAGCGAGTAGCCATCGCGCGCGCCATCGTCAATGAGCCGACCATCCTGCTGGCCGATGAGCCGACAGGCGCGCTCGATAGCAAGACGGGCGTGGAGATCATGGACCTGTTCCAGCGCCTGCACCGCGAGAATGGTCAGACCGTCATCCTGGTCACACACGACGCGCATGTGGCGCGCCACACCGAGCGCATCATCCGCATCTCGGATGGGCGCATCGTCTCCGACGAAGCCAACCCGAATCCCATCCAGGCGGGCGCGCCGCGTAATGATGATTAATTCGTAGGGGCGAGCGGCTGCTCGTCCTTACATCGAGGAACCATGTTATTTTCAGAAAATTTCAAGATCGCCCTGCGTGCCTTGCGTGCCAACAAGATGCGCTCGGTGCTGACCATCCTGGGCATTGTCATTGGCGTGGCTACCGTGGTGGCTCTGCTGGCCATTGGCAACGGCGCCACTGCCAGCATTACCAGTTCGATCCAGAGCGGCGGCTCGAACCTGCTGACCATTTCCCCGGGCCGTCAGCAGCAAATGAGCCCCCTGACAGGCCAGTCCCGCCAGGTCAGCCACATGTATTATGCCGATTATCAACTGCTCGAACGCGGCTTGAAGACCAACATCACCGCCATCGTGCCTGTGTATCAGTCGGCTTACACCATCAAGTTTGGCGATGAAAGTTTCAACGCGAACATCGTAGGGGTGGTGGAGGCTCATAAGGATGTGCGCTCCTTTAGCGTGGCCGAGGGTCGCTTCGTCAGTGATGGCGACAACAAGTCTCAGGCG
>CALLJA010000351.1 GCA_938008865.1 uncultured Anaerolineales bacterium | reverse complement strand
TGGAACGAGTTCGTCAAGAGCCAGGAACCCCGATTCCCCGTGGACGGCATCTCGTACGAGTCGACCATTGAAGGCATCTTCGTCGGCGGCTGGTCGCGCCAGGCCAGCACTGGGCTGGTCGGCTACGCCCGCAAGGACGGCACCAACGCCGCCAGGGCGGTCTGGCAATACCTTCAGACCAGGGCCCCGTCCGCCGCGAGCGCCGAGGCGGTCTCCGCCAGGTTGCTGGCCCTTAGCAAGCCCGTCATCACCAAGGACGACATCAAGCGGCTGGAGGCGGCCGAAGCCGCCGAAGCTCAAAAGCGCGGGCTGGAAGAGTTCAAGTTCGCCAGCAACGAAGAAATGCTGGCAGCCATCGGAATGATCGAAACAGCGTAAGGTTCATCCCCTCTCCCCCATCAGGAGAGGGGATTTCTTATGCGACTCTCGAACCCCGAATTCCGCGCCATGCAATCGCTGCCCCGCCGGCTGGGACAGCATTATTTCGAACTACCTCTCTTCCTCCGCATGGGACTCGATCTGCGCGGCAAGGACGTGCTGGAGATCGGCTGCGGCTCGGGCTATGGCGCGTCCCTGCTGAATACGCTGGGACCGAAGAGTTACATCGGCCTGGACGTGATGGAGGAGCAGATCGCGCTGGCACGGAAAGCCTATCCGCAGTTCGAGTTCCGCGTGCAGGACGCCACCGACCTGCGCCCCTTCGCCGAGGCCAGCCTGGACGTGGTCATCATCTTCGGTGTGCTGCATCACATCCCTGACTGGCGCAAGACCATCGACGAGATCGCACGCGTCCTCAAGCCAGGCGGGAGTCTCTTCCTCGAAGAGCCGCGCGGCGTGGACCTCAAACTGTTCGACTTCTTCTTTCGTTGGGGACATCCCGACTCGGACTTTGGCTTGCGCGCGCTGGAGGAGTACCTGCCCACGCGCGGCCTGACCGTCCGCCGCCGACAGTGGACCCCGTTACTGACGATGTATCACACCCAGAAGACGTAGGTCAGGCCCACGCCTGGCCTTTTTGTTCGCGAGGGAACGCAAACCTCTCCGTCGGCGTCAGGAATCCTACAGGGCGGCGGACTCGTCCAAGGGTCCAAAACCAGCGTACAATTGGGGCCAGCCGATACAGAATCCCCCATCGCGGCCCGCTCATTCGGAGAATCCATGAAACTATCCCAAACCATCACCATCGAAGTCAAACCTGACTACTTCGTGTTCATCAACGACGACGTCAAGTACGTCTTCGAGACCTGCGTCAACTACAAATTGCAAGACGGTGAACCCGTGCCCGTGGCCATCGGCGAAAGCCAGGAAATCCCCGACACCACGCTGCTGCGCCTGTTTGACCCCGAATCAGGCATGGATATCGACAAGTTCGGCTTCCTGCGCCTCTTCCTCGAATACGGTATCGGCAAGACCTACGAGAAACGCACTTTCCCTGCCCTCAAACCCCTGGTCGTTATCAAGGGCGCGGAGACGCTGCAAAAGGAATTGCTCGGTTATCACTTCGGCATCCTGCAATATGCAGGCCTGCTGGCCGGCGCGCGGGAGGTCGTTTTCGAGTAAATGTCCAAGCGCGACCTGTACTTCCGCAAGCCGCTGATGAACGCGGCGGGGACCCTGGGATTTTCTCCCGACCCGCGCGCGCCCGTGGCCTGGGAGGATCTGGGCGCGTTCGTGACCAACCCGGTCTCCCTGCGCCCGCGCCTGCCCGCCGCGCGACCGGCTGTGGTCGAATACCCGGGCGGATTCCTGCTCCACACGGGGCTGCCCAACCCTGGGCTGTCTGCCGTTATAAAAAAAGAATCAGCCCGTTGGGCGCGCGCCGACCTGCCCGTGATCGTCCACCTGATGGCGGACCGCCCCGAAGAGACGGCCAAAATGGTGCAAATGCTGGAACGCCAGGAGAACGTGATGGCCGTGGAACTCGGCTTCGCGCCCCTGCTTTCGGATGACATCCTCTACGTGGCGCTGGAGATGTGCCAGGGCGAACTGCCGCTGGTCATCTCGCTGACGGCTGAGCAGGTGACGCGCATCGGCGCGCGGGTGATGCAGGCGGGCGCAGCAGCCATCAGCCTGTCCGCGCCGAGGGGGGCCATCCCAGGCGCGGAGGGCGGGTCGTTGACGATGGGCAGGTTATACGGACCCTCGCTCTTCCCCCAGGCGCTGGAACTGGTCCACACAGCGGCGCGCATGGGGCTGCCGGTCATCGGCGCGGGCGGCCTCTGGAAACGGGAGCAGGCCGAGGCGATGATCGCGGCAGGCGCGCTGGCCGTCCAGGTGGACGCCGGCTTGTGGCTTCCGCAAAACATAAAGGCCCCGTCGCTGTGACGGGGCCTTTACATCAGTTGTGGGGGGATTAATCCACCAGGCGCACGGCGGCGGCCTGCGGGCCCTTGGGTCCCTGCTCGATGACGAACTCGACCTTCTGGCCTTCGTTCAGGTTACGGAACCCCTTGCCTTCGATCGCGGAATAGTGGACGAAGACGTCCGGGCCGCCCTCGCGCTCGATGAAGCCATAGCCCTTGGTTCCGTTGAACCACTTGACGGTGCCGATGATACGCTCAGACATTTTGCCTCCTTAAGACAAAAAGAAAAAATGGGTGACGCAAAGCCTTTCATCGGCGGTACAAAACACGGCTCATGCAGTGCATGAGCCGTCGTTCTTCCTTCCAACGAAACCACTTGCATCTTGCGAACGGGATTCTACCGCTATCTTTTTGGAAGTCAAGGCTTAAAACTCCCTGGGCGGACCTGGTTGTAACTTTTTCGGGCCTGCTACATCCAAAGAAGAAAATCAATTAAACGGTATCAGGAGTGACAGAATGGAAAAATTACTCAACGAGCAG
>CALLJA010000350.1 GCA_938008865.1 uncultured Anaerolineales bacterium | reverse complement strand
GTTGCGGTGGACCATCAGCGTGCGGCCGTCCTGTTTGATGTAGCAAAGGGTAGCGAGGATCATGATCGTTAGCTTTCTTGTTTTGTCCACAGATGACGTAGATCTCACAGATTTTTAAAGAATAATTCTGCGCTAGTGACCTGACAGTTTGTCTCAAGAATATCTGGGTGGTCGAGTAGGCGGTGCTTTTCCGCCGTATCGAGACCACCAATAAACAAAAAACCTCATTTTCAAGGCAAATGTGGTCTCGACACTTGCGCCCGCGCGCAGTGCAGGTGTACGCCCTCCGATGGCGCGTCGGGCTACTCGACCACCTTTTGATTCAAAGTGTCAGGTGGCTAGATTCTGCGTAATCTGTGAAATCTGTGGATGTCTTTTACTAACGATCGAACGGAAATAACGCTTCCAGCCCGCGCCAGACGTCATCGCGCCAGGCGGTGTAGTTGTGTCCGCCGCTGAACTCGCGGTAGGCGACGTCGTAGCCGCCTTCGTGCAGGATGGGCTGCATGCGGCGATTGTCTTCGAGCAACGAGTCGAAGCGGCCGATGTCCATCCAGATCTTGAGTTGATCGTGTGCCTGTCCCGCGCGGACCAGGTCCACAGCGGCGAAGTCGCGGCCTTCGGACTCGAATACGCCCGACTGGCTGAGCACTTTTCCAAATATTTCGGGCATGCGCAGGCCCGTATAGAGCGAGATCAGGCCGCCGAAGGACGCGCCCAGCACGCCATACGCGCCCGGGTTGCGTTGGATGTTCAGCAGGTTGAGGTGTTCGCGCGCCAACGGCAGGATGACGTGGTCGTGCCAGGCGATGACGGCGTCGGAACAGGCATACTCCACGCCGCGGCGGCTGCGTCCGTTTTGCAGGAAGACCATTGCGATGGGGCGGATGCGCTTCTCCGCGATGAGATTGTCGACCAGCGTGGCCAGTTGGGCGCGCCGCAGATAATCGGGGCCGTCGTACACGACCAGCAGCGGAACGGGAGTCCGCACAGGCGGCTGGTACAGATAGACCTCCCGCTGACCGTCCTCGGCCAGCATCCACGTCTCGACCTTGTGGCGGGTGACCGTGCCGCGCTTCCCATCCGCGCGGACTCGGGCCAGCGGGGTCGGCTCGGACTCGGGCATGTAGAAGAAATTGTTGCGCCCGCCCACGCCGTTGTCGACGCTGCGCGGGTTGAACGGGTCCGCGTAACGCTGACGGGTGTGCGGATCAAAGAAGATGTATTCGACGTAGGCGTCGCGGGGCAGGGTCAGGGACGTGGACCAAAGTGGTGTGGCGGAATCAGGCACGGGGGCGAGCGGCTGGGGATCGTCCTCCCAATCGCGCAGGTCGCTGATCAGGTGCGGGGGCGGGTCGCCCATCCAGTAAAAGGTGGCGCGTTTTCCGCTGATGAGCGGATTGCCCTCGATGCGGAGTCGGGTAAGGATATCTTTTTTCATAAGAGGAAGAGGATGGCCACGCCCGTCATGGCGAGCAGCGTGCCCGCGATGGCCTGCCAGTTGAGTCTTTCCTTGAAAACGAAGTGACTGATGGGCAGCATGAAGATGGGCGCGAGCGAGGTGAGCGTGCTAGCCACGCCGACTTCGGCGTTCTGGACGGCGTACAGCGAAAGGGACACACCCAGCACGGGGCCGATGAAGCCCGCCAGCATCAACATGCGGAAAGCGGAGGGATTCTCGCGCAATGTGGTGACCGTCTGCCCGACCTGACGTTGGAACATGGCGATGATGAGCAAGCCGAACATGGCCGCCAGCATGCGAATGGCGTTGCCCTGGAAGGGCGAGTACGTACCGTACATGCCCTGCTTGGAAAAGACGAAGCCCGTGGCCTGGAAGACCGCCGACAGGACGCCATACAAGACGCCAACCGTCATGTGGCGCGTCATCTTTTCCCCGCCGTTGCCGCGCTCGAAGACCACCCAGACGATGCCTGCCAGCGTGACGAGGATGCCGAGGATCTGCCCCGCGCGCAGCGACTCGCCCAGGAATATCCACGCTTCGAGCGCGCC
>CALLJA010000349.1 GCA_938008865.1 uncultured Anaerolineales bacterium | reverse complement strand
TCGAACTTCCCCGTCAACGCCCTGCCGCGCTACCTGTTGCCCGTGGCCCTGGCCCTGCCCCTCACCTACGGCCTGGACAGCGTCCGTGCACGATTGATCGGCACTACCCCGCTCGTCCCCTTGAATGTGGAAATGATCCTGCTGATCGTGTTCATGTTCGTCATGTTGTGGATCGGCACGGCCGCCTTCCGCGCGCTCGAACGACGGGTACGGATGCTTGGCACGCTAGGCCAACACTAGGCGAGCAAAATCCATTAATCTGGCACTGGTCAAATCAGAACATGTGTGCTATGATGGATTTTTCCTCGAAAGGTTTATCATGATCCGCAAAATAATCAACTGGCTTATCGACTTCATCGATAATTTCATCAAAAGCCTCGCTGGCTTTCCCCGCAAATTCTGGTTTGTAGTCGGGGTATCGTTCATCGACCGCGTCGGCGGGACCATGCTGTTCCCATTCTTCACGCTGTACATCACCCAGAAGTTCCATGTGGGCATGACCGAGGCGGGCACGGTGCTGGGCACCTTCTCGCTCTTCGGCATGTTCGGCAGCATGATCGGCGGCGCGCTGACCGACCGTCTCGGACGCCGCCGCCTGATCCTGTTCGGACTGGTCTTCAGCGCGGTCAGCACGCTGGCGCTGGGGTCTGTGAATGAGTTTGCGATCCTGTATCCGCTGGCCGTCTTCATCGGTCTGCTGTCCGATGTGGCGGGGCCAGCCCATTCGGCCATGATCGCCGACATCCTGCCCGAAGACAAACGCCAGGAGGGCTTCGGCATCCTGCGCGTGGTCGCCAACGTCTCGTGGATGATCGGTCCCATCATCGGCGGATTCCTTGCCAACCGCTCGTACTTCGCGCTGTTTGTCACAGACGCGGTCATCAGTTGCATCGTGGCGTTGCTGTTCTACCTTTTCATGCCCGAGACCAAGCCCCAGGTCGCGGCCCTGCCCCACGAAGAGGTCCAACACGAGACCATGCTCCAGACTTTCCTCGGCTACATCAAAGTGCTGCGCGATGGCCCGTACGTGGCCTTCCTGGGCGCCTCCATCCTGATGGGTCTGGTCTATCAGCAGATGTACAACTCGCTCTCATATTATCTGAACAAATTCCACGGCATCGAACCCTCGGGTTATGGCTTTCTGATGACCTCCAGCGCCATCACGGTGGTACTCTTCCAATTCCTGGTGACCTACCTGATCAAGAAGCGACCGCCCTTCCTGACCATGGCGGTCGGCGTGCTGTTCTATGTGCTGGGATTTACGATGTTCGGAGTTGTCTCGGCTTACTGGCTGTTCGTGACCGCCATCGTGGTCATCACCATCGGCGAGATGATTATCATGCCGGTCAGTTCCGCGCTGACGGCCAACTTTGCACCTGCCGACATGCGCGGCCGTTACATGGCGATTTACGGCCTCTCGTGGGGCCTGCCCGCCATCGTCGGGCCCGCCGCTGCAGGGCTGATCATCGACGGCCCCAACCCGAACCTGCTCTGGTTCCTGGGCGGCGCACTGACCCTGGTCTCAGCGGCCAGTTTCTACTTCCTGCACCTAACCCTCGGTAAACAGGAACGATTCATCCCACAAGACGAGTTGGCCCAGCCCCTGCCCTCCGCAACCGATTAGCCCTCCCACAGATCGAAGTTTGTGCTCCGTAAAAAAAGGAAGTCCCGCCTTTCGGCGGGACTTCTTCATTGCTAGTGGTGATGTCCAGCTTCGTGGACGTGACCGTGCTCCAGTTCCTCGGCGTTCGGTTCGCGCAGGGCTACCACCTTGACCTTGAACTTCAACTCCGCGCCAGCCAGCGGATGGTTGAAATCCAGGCGGACCGATTCGTCGCCGACCTCGTCGATGCGGGCGTAATGGGCGTGGCCTTCGTCATCGTTGACGCTCAGTTCCAGGCCTTCCTCGAGCTCCATATCGGCGGGGAATTCCTTGCGCGGCACGTCCATGAAGGCAGCCTCATCATATTCGCCGTACCCGTCAGCGGGGGCCACGGTGACTTCCTTTTCGTCGCCGATCTTCATGCCCATCATCTCCTGCTCCAGGCCGGGGATGATATTCCCATAGCCCGCCAGGAATTGCAGGGGACCCTGGCCATCCGAAGTATCCAATACTTCGCCGTCGACCCACAGGGTATATTCCATAGAGACAACCTGGCCGTTGGTGACCGTATTCTCGCTCATCGTTTGTCCTTTCGAAAACCGAACCAAAATAAGACGCGCCGCTGAAAAAATCGACCCGCCTTTCGGCGGGCCAGAGTGCCGAGGGGGAGATTTGGACTCCCGACCAAGGGCTTATGAGTTACCATCTCATTGCCCTCATATAACTGATAGTATATGTGGGCAAGCAACCCTTTTTACAGCACAGTTCACTATATATGGTGGTATTTTTGATGGATTATCTTTGTGATAATCCCCTGCACATCTATGCAA
>CALLJA010000348.1 GCA_938008865.1 uncultured Anaerolineales bacterium | reverse complement strand
GTGGACTTGTCCTGCGCGAACTCGGCGGGACGCAGGAAGGGCGTCTCGGCGCCGCATTCGCGCGCCACCGCCGCGATCTCCTCGTCGTCGGTGCTGACGATGATGCGCGTGACATACTTCGACTGCTGCGCCGCGGCGATGCTCCACGCGATCAGCGGCCAGCCTGCAAAGCTGCGAATATTCTTGCGCGGAATGCCTTTCGAGCCGCCGCGCGCGGGGATGAGAGCGAGAACTTCAGTCATATTATTGATTGTAGGGGCACAGCAGGCCGTTCACAGATTTTGACGGTCGCCCGTCTCGCTGTGCCCTTATCAATTACCAGGCAGTCCACCCGCCATCGACCACGACGTTGTTACCCGTCATGTACGAGGACGCGTCCGAGGCCAGGAACAGGAGAGCGCCGTTCATCTCGTCTTTCTTTGCCATGCGGCCCAGGATGGTCTTGGCGGAATAGTTCTTGACGAAATATTCCTCGTGGTTGTTGAACACGCCGCCAGGCGTGAGCGCATTGACGCGGATTTCCGTGCTGGCGTAATACGCCGCGAGATATTTGGTAAAGCCCAGCACGCCGCCCTTGGTGACGGTGTAATAGACAGGCTTGAAAGCCACGCGCACCCCGTCCTTGATGTAGATGCGCTGGTCGGGGCCGTTCAGGCCGTAGGTCGAGCAGATGTTGATGATGCTGCCCTTCTGTCCCTGCACGTTCATCTGCTTGACGCAGGCCTGCGTGACCAGGAACATGCCCGTCAGGTTGACGTTCAACGCCGCGTTCCACTGTTCGAGCGGATAATCCTCGAAGGCGCCCGGGGCAATGCCCTTGGCTGCCGCATCGGGATCGAACTTCGGGTCGAGGGCCGCGCTGTTGACGAGGATGTCCAGCCGCCCGAATTCCTTGACGACCATCTCCACCATCGCGTTGACCGACTCGGGTTTGGTGATGTCGGTCGGAACTGCGATGACGCGATAGCCATCCGCGACAAGTCCCGCCGCCACTTTTTCGGCAGCCGCGCCGTTCAGGTCCACCACAGCCACGGCTGCGCCCGCTTCTGCCAGCGTCTTGCAAAACTCGGCGCCGAGCAGCCCCACGCCGCCCGTCACCACGGCCACACGGCCCGTGAGATCAAACTTCTCTTGAATTTTCATGATATCTCCTGTAGCGCAAATTGCCAATTTGCGCTACGAATTTATGGCGCGGAATAGACCACGTCGCCGTTATATTTTTCGATGCGCAGTCCCTGCCCCAACGCTTCGTAATAGGCTTGCGTGGTCTCGTCCAGGCCGACCGACTTGAAGATGACGATGACCGCCCTGCCCGCCAGCACTTCGGCTTGAAGTTCTTTTGCGCTCTGAACATTCTCAGGTAGCAGTGCGCCAGGCCGCCCCACGTACAGGTAGATCACACCCGGCTGATTGCTGTGGATGACCACATCGGCGGGCAGCTTGCGCAACTCCGCGATGGCGGGCGCGTCGTACCAACGCTCGTTGGCGTAGACCTGCCCGCCGCGACGCAGGTCAGCGAGCGTTTCACTCATGCCCACAACAGACACGACGAAGATGACGAACGCCAGCCCAAGCGCGATCCACTTGCCCGCGCCCCAGCCTGACACCGTTTTCAGGCCGAACGCCAGCAACAGCACCAGCGAGACCAGCATCGGCGCGACGATACGCAGTTGGAATTTCGTGGCGGGGTCGAAGAAGGTCATCGTCGCCGCCAACGCGAGGAAATAGCCGAAGATGTACAGCCCGTTGAGGAACGAGATGACCTCGGGCTGCGGATTCTTTTCAGGTTGGAAGAGACGCGGCAAGCCGGCCTTGAGCGTCCAGATTAACAACCCCAGCGCGAGGACGATCAAGATGCCCTCGAACAGTCCGCTGATTTTGATCAGGCTCAACTGCCAGTTCGAGATCGGGACGAGGAATTCCGAGAAGGTGCGGATGCCCATGCGCGCGTTCGTCTCGCTGATGGGATGCCAGCCAATGGCGCGATTGGTCACCGTCCCGCCGACGAGGCGGTTGCGGATCATCCACGCCAGCACGAACGGGGCGAATCCCGCCAGGTAGACTCCTACGCTGACGAGTCGCTTGCGCCACTCGCTATGCAGAATGACCAGCGCCACAATGCCCGTGGCCAGCAACGCCAGCGCGGCGTAACGCGTCAGGAAAGCAAAGCTGGTGACGAGTCCCGCCGCGAGGAGCAGGCCCTGGGCGCGGCGTTCATTTTGTTTTTGAATATAAAGATCGAGCAATAAGAACGTGACCAGCGTGAAGAACACGTACAACGGCTCGCTCATCGCATTGGAATGGATGCGCAGGAGCGAGGGCGTCAGCATGAACAACAACGCGGTCAGCAGGCCGATGATCCGCGATTTGGTCATGCGCAGGGCCAGCCAACCCATCAGGAAGATGTTCGCGCCGAACAACAGTCCGTTGAGCAGGCGCGCCGCGCGCAGCGGGTCGATGCCTGTGACGAGGCTGAAGAAGGCCAGCGCCGACGGGAACCCGGGCGGGAAGTGCGTCACCGGTCCCGCGCTGATCAGCCAGATCTCGCGGTAGCCCTGTCCGCTGAGCAGGGAGCGCGCGCCCGCGATGTAGGCGATCGAGTCGTCGTTCAGGCCGAGTCCCTGCGGGGTGGCGTAGAAAAGCAGCCAACCTCCAGCCACGGCGAGCAGAGCCAGGGCGGCGAAAAAAGCCCAGGTCGTTCGCAGCAGGCGGGAGGTCGGGGTGGAAGATCGGGGATTCATTCAAACGGTACGCAGTACACGCCTCGCGGCATGTACTGCGTACTCCTTGGTCAATTAGCCCAGTGGGAGCAGATAA
>CALLJA010000347.1 GCA_938008865.1 uncultured Anaerolineales bacterium | reverse complement strand
ACTCGACCTCGGGATTCGCCTTCCCCACCTGGACGGCAATCTGCCGCCACAGGCGCGAGGACTCCAACACGTTGGCCTTATCCACCGAAGTGACCTTTTTCTTGCGGCCCCTGGCGAGACTGAAGGCCAGTTCCATCACGCGCTTGATCTCGTAGTCGTAATATTCGAGCGTGTCCACAGCACGCTCGCGGCCATCCTTGATGTCGCGGCCTTTGGGCCAGCCGAAGTACAGGCCGCCCGTCAGCTCGCGCACGACCATGATGTCCACGCCTTTGAGCTTCTCGGGCTTGAGCGGCGACGAGTCGATCAGCGCAGGGTGTACCTTGACGGGACGCAGGTTGGCGAACACGCCCAGGCCTTTGCGCAGGGCCAGCAATCCACGCTCGGGGCGGTCCTTCGCCGTGGGGTCGTCCCACTTCGGGCCGCCGACCGCGCCCAGCAGCACCGCATCCGCAGATTTACAGTCGGCCAGGGTCTCGTCGGTGAGCGAGGAACCGTACTGGTCGATGGAACAGCCGCCCATCAGGCGCTCGGTGTAGGTGAAGGAATGTCCGTGCCTGCTGGCGACAACGTCCAGCACGCGCACGGCTTCCGCGACGATCTCGGGGCCGATGCCGTCGCCAGGCAGGAGGGTAATGTTGAAGTTCATGAATGTCCTTTTTTATGTCGTTGCGAGGAGCCGCTCTTTGGCGACGAAGCAATCTCCAAAATAACGGGAGATTGCTTCGGGCGGGAGAACACTGCCCTGGCAATGACATGATTTTCTAGTGCGCCACCATCAACCCATACTCCACCGAATCGGCCAGGGCGCGCCAAGAGGCTTCGATGATGTTGGCGCTCGCGCCGACGGTGCTCCAGCGGCTGGCGCTGTTACGCGTGTCGATCAACACGCGCGTGATGGCCTCGGTGCCGTGGTCTGAATCCAGAATGCGGACTTTGTAATCGGACAGGTGGAAATTGGCAATTTGCGGATAGTATCCCATCAGGGCTTTGCGCAAGGCATTGTCCAGCGCGTTGACGGGGCCATTTCCTTCGGCGGCGGTGTGCAGTAGTTCACCCTGCACGCGCACCTTGACCATGGCCTCGGCGAAGATTCCGCGTCCCTGGCGATGCTCGACGTTGACGAAGAAGTCCACCAGTTCGAAGGGCGGTTTGTAGCCAT
>CALLJA010000346.1 GCA_938008865.1 uncultured Anaerolineales bacterium | reverse complement strand
CCCATGTCCCCACAAACCGACTTCCCCCAGGTCTACGCCCACCTGCGTTCCATCCTGCAACCCTACGCAGACAAACTAACCCTCACACTCGACACTCCCACAGGCATTTCCATCGACGGTCCCTACAGCGAAAAGTGGAAGAAACCGCTCTTTTTCGCCTCCGCACAGGTCAAGAAGAACTACGTTTCGTTCTACCTCATGCCCGTTTACATGTTCCCCGACCTGCTGGACGGTATCTCGCCAGAATTGCGCAAGCACATGCAAGGCAAGTCCTGTTTCAACTTCAAGAAAATGGAACCTGCATTGTTCGATGAACTCTCCGAACTGACGCGCGTGGGGTTTAAACGCTTTCAAAAAGAAGTGAATTAATGTGTGTCGTCCTGAGCGTCAGCGGCACTTGCACCTGCACAAACTGCAGGTGCAGTGCAGGTGAGGACCTATATTACATTAGACGAGGTCCTCCACTTGCGGAGAACACGCTCGTTCAGGACGACGCACCGAGCGTTCCACCTCAAATTCCCCTAACACAACCCTAACAGAAAATTCACCTTAAGTCTGATAGAATTCCACAAGAAAGGCTGCGGCCTTTCTTGTGTGTTTTACCCCGCACGTCAAGGACTCTGCATGCACTTCAATTCCCACCTGTTCTGGCGCACCACCTTGCGCTCGTTCTTCGGCGCCAGCCACACCCCCGCCCGCCTCAACCGCAAACGGCTCACCTTCCTGGTCCTCTTCTACCTCGTCTGGCCCATCGGCGACCTGATCCACTGGTTCTTCTTCTGGCTCGACGACCTCCTCTTCCCAGCCTACAAAAACCAGCCCATCGAGAAGCCGCTCTTCATCCTCGGCAACTTCCGCAGCGGATCGACCTTCCTGCACCGCCTGCTCTCGCGCGATTCAGAAACCTTCACCAGCCTCACCACCTGGGACATCTACCTGACGCCCTCCGTCACGCAGAAGAAGATCACCCACTTCGTCGCCCGCCTCGACCGCAAATACTTCGGCAGCGCCCTGCACCGTCTGTTATTCGCCTTCGACAAGGCCACGCTCGGCAAGGTCAAGATCCACCGCATCTCCTTCTTCCAGCCCGAAGAGGACGAGAACATCCACCTGCACATCTGGGACGGCTACTTCGTCAGCTTCCTGTTCCCGTTCATGGACGAGATGCCCGACTACATCCATTTCGACGCGGCCCTCTCCCCCGAGCATAAACGCCGCATCATGGCCTTCTACAAGTCCATGCTTCAGCGGCACATGTACGCCACGGGCAAGAAGCATTTCGTGGCCAAGAATCCCGCCTTCAGCGCCAAGATCGAGACGCTCAAGGAATTCTTCCCCGATGCCTGCATCATCTACCTGGTGCGCAACCCGCTGGACATGCTGCCCTCCACCGTCTCGTGGATCAACTACGCCCGCCGCGTCTTCACCGACCCAGGCGAGGGCTACTACTATCTCGACGAGATCGTGGACCTGACCCAGCACTGGTACGCCCACCCGTTGCGCTACCTCGACGCCCACCCCTCGACCCGTCACCTGGTCCTGAACTACGACGACCTGATCCAGCGCCCCGAGCAGGTCATCCGCTCGTTCTACGAGCAGTTCAACTACCCCGACAAGCCCCTGCTCGACTCGATCGTGGACGAGGCCGTCAAGGAAGCGCTCAGTTTCGCCAGCGACCACGTCTACTCCTACGAGAAGATGGGCTTCACCCGCGAACGCATCGTAGCCCTGTACCCCGAAATCTTCGAGCGCTTCGGATTCGAAACAGGAGCGGCCCCCGCGCCCGAGACTCCTGTCCCTGTGACGCTGGAACCGCTCCCGCAGGAAGCGTACCTGAAAAAGCAGCAACGCTAGGCGGGGCTGTCCTCTTCCTTAACTTCCGCCGCCCCTTCGACACGGTATTGCTCCTCCCAGCCTTGCAAAAAGGCTGGGGTTATTTTTCCATAACGGGCCAGCAGCAACGCCACGCCCGCTGCCGCCATCAACAGGGAAACCAGCGCCGAATAACTGATGGGCGTCCCCGCGATGAGCGGTTGGTCGGGGCGGAACTGCTCGATGATGGCGCGTCCCACGCCCGCCAGGACCAGCCATCCGCCGAAGACCGCGCCGGGCTTCATCCGCTGGGTGTATTCGCGCGACAGCCACACCAGCAGCAGGGTCGCCAGGATGTTCCAGACCATCTCGTAGGCGAAGGTCGGGTGGAAACGGGTCGTCGAAACGGGATACAGGCTCAGGTCCGAGTAGGCAGCCAGGCGGTGGGCGGCGTCGATGGAGATGCCCCACGGCATGGTTGTCGGCGGGCCGTACAATTCCTGGTTGACGAAGTTGGCCGGGCGGGCCAGGGCCTGCCCCAGCAGGGCGGCGGGGGCAATCGCATCCAAGAACAGCCAGAGGTCCAGTTTATAGCGGCGCATGTAGTAATAGAGCGCCACCGCCCCAAACAGCAACCCGCCAAAAAAGTGCAGGCCGCCGCCGCGAACGTTCAGGATCTGCAGCGGGTTTTCGAGGTAGTACGAATTTCCGCCCAGGGTGGCGTTCAGCACGAACCACAGGCGCGCGCCAACGATGCCTGCGGGCAGAACCCAGACCATCAGGTCCCAGATGCGCTCGCCTTTTTCGCCGCGGCGGGTGACTTCGCGCTCGGCCAGCCATCCGCCGGCCAGAACGCCGAACATCACGATCACGCCATACCAATAGACAGGGAAGGACCAGTCGAACAATTTGATTGTGAAAATGACAGGGCCCAAACTCAACACCTCATTTCAGATTTTCCAGAGGATTATAACATCGTCGCACTGGGGCCATAGCAAACAATAAAAAGTGACGCAACATCGCACTTGAAGTGACAAGTGTCACGCGGCGAATGTGACAAAACGCACATTACTCAGGCAGGATTAATCCATACAATAGCAGTAATCGTTTACCGCTATGCTCAAGGTTAAATCAAAATGCTGCGTATCAACCGCCAGACCGACTATGCCATCCGCGTCATCCTGTCGCTCGCCAAGCGCGATCTGAACGCGCGCGCGTCCACGGCCGAGATCCAGCAGGAGATGTTGATCCCGCCTTCGCTGGCGCAGCGCATCGTGGCGGACCTGGCGCGGGGCGGCTTCATCCTGACCTTTCCCGGCCGCGACGGCGGGTTGAGCCTGGCCCGCCCGGCAAACGAGGTCAACCTGCGGCAGGTGGTGGAGCATTTCGAAGGCAAGATATTCGTCTCAGACTGCCTGATCGGCAAAGGCGAATGTCCTTTCGACAACAACTGTCCCGTGCGCTGCCGATGGGCACGCTTGCAAGCCACGATGATGCAAGAACTGGAACAGATTACGTTCGATGTTCTCGCACAGGAAGCGCAGTCGGTGGAAAGCCTGGCTGCATTGGGACTTGTCAGCTTGTAATCTTTCGAGGAGATGCATAAGAAAATATAGAAAGGAGTCGGCCCCAGACAACCCGCACTTGCAAGGCACGGCATGATTCGCTCGCAATACATCCGAAATCTATTTTGGAGAACAAACATGGATCCAATCACTCTTTCCCGATGGCAGTTTGCCCTCACCACCATCTACCACTGGCTCTTCGTTCCGCTCACGCTGGGCATGGGCTGGTACGTGGCGTACTTCCAGACCCGCTACTACCAGACCAAGGATGAGACCTGGCGCAAGATGGCCAAGTTCTGGGGCAAACTGTTCCTGATCAACTTCGCCATTGGCGTCGTCACCGGCATCGTGCAGGAATTCCA
>CALLJA010000345.1 GCA_938008865.1 uncultured Anaerolineales bacterium | reverse complement strand
CGAAGGAGTCGCTGGAGCAGGCGGGCTATTCCCTGCACGCAGTGTTGACCATCTCGGACATGCTGGCGTACTGGGAATCGACGGGCAAGGTGGAGAAGGAAAAGATCGTCGCCACACGCGAATTTCTCGCCAGCAGCCGTTGACTCATGTCCCACCATATTTTCGTTCCCACAACAGGTCCAGAGGCCTGGCAAAAACTTCTTGCCGAACCTGACAGGCAATGGCGCAGCGGCTATTCCGCGCGGACTCTGTCTCATTGCTGGGAAAGCGCGGAAGGGTTTCCCCTAGAAATACAGACCGCCTTCGTCGATTCAGGTCTTCCCGAATTCGAACATCTTGAACTTTTACTGGCGTTTCCTGAGCACAAAGTGTATATACCGCCGATGAACGGCCACCCATCGCAAAACGACCTATTCGTTCTGGCCAGGGATGGAAATCAGCAGCTTGTCAGTATCATGGTGGAAGGGAAGGTTTCCGAATCCTTTGACCGAACCGTGGGTGAATGGAATCAATCCGAGACCAGGGGCAAAGCACTTCGTTTTGAGTTCCTACAAAATCTATTGGGCTTGCAGGAAATTCCATCTCATATCCGTTACCAATTACTGCATCGCTCTGCATCCGCAATCCTGGAAGCGCAGCGTTTCAATGCCGCAAGCGCAATCATGCTGGTTCATTCCTTCAGCCCCACAGCGGCCTGGCTGGAGGATTATCAGGCATTTGCCGCCTTGTTCGGTGTCCATGCCGAAGAGGGAATACTTCATTTCGTCAAAGAAGTAGGGAACATTCGTTTCTTCCTCGCCTGGGTAAAAGGAAGTCCAGAGTTTTTAGAGACTGTATGAAAAGTGGTCGAGTAAGATTGGAGAATGACCAAATTCAGCCAAACCTACCCGACCGATTTGAAGTATACCGAATGGCAAGAGATTATGGAATTCTTTCCAATGCACCAAATGGGACGTCCACGCAGGTGGGAGTATTGGCAAATCATCAATGCGATCCTGTATCTGAACCGAACAGGATGCCAATGGCGGATGTTACCGAAAGACCTTCCGCCGTGGGGAACAGTGTACAGTTACTATTGGCGCTGGTCGCATAATGGATTGTGGGAACGGATCAATGGTGCGCTGGTGAAGAAAGTGCGCCAAGCGGAAGAACGTGATCCCCAACCGAGTGCGGCGGTAATTGACAGTCAAAGTGTGAAGACCTCGGAAGGTGGCGAAGAACGCGGAATTGATGTGCATAAGCAAACGCCAGGGCGAAAACGGCACATTGTTGTGGATGTTTTGGGACTTTTGCTCGTAGTTGTTGTACATAGCGCAAGTGTCCAAGATGGAACAGGTGGCTTGCAGACGTTACAAACCTTGTTTGAGCGTATCAAAAAGAACCTGCATAATCGCTGGTGCCGTTTGAAATTGATTTGGGCTGATGGCGCTTATGCTCAGATTGTTGAGAAAGTTCGTACCCAATTCGGCTGGCAGCTTGAAATTGTTCGCCGACCTGAAGACGCCAAAGGATTTCAAATCTTGCCTAGGCGTTGGGTGGTGGAACGCACCTTTGGCTGGTTGGGTCGCTACCGTCGATTGGCTCGTGATTATGAACATACAACCTTATCGAGTCAAACCATGACGTATATTGCCAGCGTTCGCCGTATGCTCAAACTCGTCGCTACCTGACTTTTCATACACTCTCTTAGGAAAATGACCATGATTAACATTACCCCGTGCAAAGATCGCATCGAAGAACTGGTCCAATTCGCCGCCCGCCTCAACAGCGACGGGGTGCATCACATCGGCTTCTTCGGCGAGGGCGAAGCGGACGTGCGCGCCTCGCTGGAGGAATGTGTCATCCCGACCGCTGAAGGATTTTTGCTGGCCTACGAAGGCGACA
>CALLJA010000344.1 GCA_938008865.1 uncultured Anaerolineales bacterium | reverse complement strand
CATGTGGACGTGCGCCTGAGCCAGTTGTTGCGCGTCTACATCGACGGCATCCCGCTCGACCTGGCCAGCCACCTCTTACCCTTCCGCACCCGCCTCGACTTTGGCCTGCTGACCCACATCCACGTCCACGCGGGCGCACAGGCCCGCTACGCCGATGTGGATGTCAAGCAGACGGCTTCCAGGGCGCAGATGTCGCAAAACGCCTTCCTGGGGCTGCTGGAGAGCCTGGAGGGGGTGGTTAGAAAGCTGGAGTGGAAACCCGCGGGCACGGAATGGGGCAACTACTACGACATCACCAATTACTCCGATGCCGCCTTCGAGCACAAGAAGCAGTTAGTGGGCGAGTGGACGGCGCGCGTCGGGCCGTCCATCGTCTGGGACTTGGGCGCGAACAACGGCGTGTTTAGCCGCGCCGCCGCCGCCTCGGGCGCGTTCACCGTCGCCTTCGACGTGGACCCTGCCGCCGTCGAGCAGAACTACCGTCAGGTCAAGGCTGCCAAGGAGCAGACCCTTCTGCCGCTGGTGCTGGATTTGACCAATCCCAGCCCCGCTTTGGGCTGGGCCAACCGCGAGCGGGATTCCTTTGCCCAGCGCGGTCCCGCCGATCTGGTGCTGGCGTTGGCGGTCATCCACCACCTGGCCATCTCGAACAACGTCCCGCTGCCACACCTGGCGGATTTCTTTGCCGAGGCAGGCCGACGGTTGATCCTCGAATTCGTGCCCAAATCCGACAGCCAGGTGAAGAAGCTGCTCGCCACCCGCGCCGACATCTTCCCGACCTACACCCTGGACGGTTTCGAGGCGGCCTTTGCCCCCCGATTCAAGATTCTGGAAAAGGTGAGTTTGCGAGAATCCGAACGAACTTTGTATTTTATGGAAGTTCGCTGATTTTTCTTGTATAATCAAATCGTCACCGAAAAGGAGCCGATTATGCAGATGCAGACCGTGTTGAATTTCCTGAAACGCCCGATCGTGATGGTTGTGCTGGCCGTGATCGTGGGTTTTGCGTTTGGCCTCGTGTGGGGATGGGGAATTGACCCCGTTAAATTTGTGGATGCGACCCCCGCGTACCTGCGCGACGACCTGCGCGAAGATTACCTGCGCATGGCAATCGACTCCCTGCGTGTCAATAACGACGTGAACCTGGCCGTGCGGCGCTGGCAGGAACTGGGGACGTTTGGTCCCGCACTGCTTGACCGGGTGAAGGCCGCTCCCAATGGCCTGGACGGGACTGCATTGGCGGCTTTCGACCAGATTGCCAAGCAGTATCCGCCTGCGCAACAGCCGCAGAGCGGCAGTACCTCCATCGGTCAGTGGGTATTGAGCATAGCCTTGATCTTGCTCCTGGCCGTGGCGGTGGTGGGCGGCTACATTTTCCTGCGCCGCCTGCTGGCCAAGAATGGCGGCGGCGAGCCGACCGTCACCATGCAGGCCGCCGAGATCAACCGCAATACCGAAAAGACCGATTTCGAAGAACTGGGCCTGGCTCCGCCCATTACCCAGACCATGACCACCTATATGCTCGGCGACGACCTGTATGACGAGTCCTTCAGCATCGACACGCAGGGCGGCGAATTCCTCGGCGAATACGGCGTGGGCGTCTCTGAGACCGTCGGTGTGGGCGACCCGAAGAAGGTCACCGCGCTGGAGGTCTGGCTGTTTGACAAGAACGACATCAAGACCGCCACCAAGGTGCTGATGAGTGAGCACGCCTTCAACGACCAGAACCTGCGCAGCCGCCTCGAACCCAAGGGCGAACTGGTGCTGGTCGAGCCGCACAAGCAGGTCATCCTCGAGACCGAAACCCTGCAGTTGCTGGCCACCGTCGTCGACCTGCAATACGGTCAGGCTGCGCCCGCGGGCAACAGCTACTTTGAGCGCCTGACGCTCGAATTGGCCATCTGGCCCAAAGGCGGATAATCTCCCCGAAATGAAAATCGCCCGATGAAAGTCGGGCGATTTTTTTTGTCTGTTTATTCGATCTTCAGGATCTTGAACTTGATCTTGCCGCCTGGGGCCTCGGCCTCGGCCACATCCCCAATCTTCTTGTCGAGCAGGGCGCGGCCAATGGGCGACTCGTGCGAGATTTTGCCGTTGCGCGGGTCCGCCTCGGTGGGGCCCACCAGGTGATAGGTCTCGGGCGGGAAGCTCTCTTCCTGGATGGTGACGTGCGAGCCGATGGATACCACGCCGTGATTGGCAGTCTTCTCGATGATGACCGCGCTGCGCAGGATGGCCTCGATCTCCTGGATGCGGCCTTCGAGGAAGCCCTGGTCTTCCTTGGCTTTGTGATAATCAGCATTCTCGGAGAGGTCGCCCATCTGGATGGCCGAGCGCAGGCGCTGGGATAGCTCCTCGCGGCGCGGGCCTGTCAACTCGGCCAGTTCGGCTCTCAGTTTGGCTTCCCCTTCAGGGGTCAGGTAAGATTGTTGCTGGGTCATGGTTGCCTCGATGTCTCCTAGGGTCTTTCGCCAGGGTTGAACAATTTTTGATATTCCTCGATCGCGTAACGGTCGGTCATGCCCGCGATGTAATCGCAGATGGTGCGCTCCAATCCGCGTTTGTCGATCATCTTCTGGACGTGGTCGGGCAGGATGGCGGGCTCGGCGCGATAGGCGTTGAACAGGTCTGTGATGTTGCGCTCGGCCTTGACTTGCATGCGGACCACGCGGTAGTGGCGGTACAACTTGGTGTACAGGAAGTCCTTCAACTCGCGGTGACGGCGCTGCATGTCCTCGCTGTAACCGATGACGTTATGCTTCAGTTTCTGGATGTCGAGCGGCGACTTGACCGCGCTTTCGCGCAGGCGCGCATCCGTCGATTCGACCATATCCGTGACCATCAGCCCCACCAGGTGGCGGATCATACGGTGGCGTTCCATGTCGCTCAGGAGCGGTCCGTTCCAGTTGAAGGTCTCGCGCAGGATCTCCCACAGGGCGATGCCGTCCAGCATGTGCGGGGTGACCATGCCCGAACGCAAGCCGTCGTCCAGGTCGTGGGTGGTGTAGGCTAGCTCATCGGCCACATTGGCGATCTGCGTCTCCAGGTTGCCGCGCAGGTCAGGGTTGAAGTCGCGGGCGTCCGAGATGTCGTATTCCGACTCGTGCTTGACCATGCCCTCGCGCACTTCCCAGGTCAGGTTCAGGCCGGGAAACTCGGGGTAGCGCTGCTCGAGTTCCGTCACGATGCGCAGCGACTGTTTGTTGTGGTCGAAGCCGCCGAAATCCTTCATCAGCCGCGCCAGCGCCACTTCACCCGAATGGCCAAAAGGGGAGTGGCCGAGGTCGTGGGCCAGGCAGATGGTTTCCACCAGGTCCTCGTTGCCGCCCAACGCCCGCGCCAGGGTCCGCCCGATCTGGGCCACCTCGATGGTATGCGTCAGCCGCGTGCGGAAGTAATCGCCCTCGAAGTTGATGAAGACCTGCGTCTTGTATTCCAGGCGGCGGAAGGCCGTGGTGTGGATGATGCGGTCGCGGTCGCGTTGGAAGGCCGTGCGATGCTCGGGTTCATGGTCGAGATGGGCGCGGCCCTTCGAGTCCTTGCTGCGCATCCCGTACGGGGCAAGGCTTTTATCCTCGATCTCTTCCAATTGCTGGCGAGTGAATAACATGCCGTCTCGCTTTCAGATGGAAATGTCATTGCGAAGACACGGTTCTCATGAAACGGCTCGCAATGACATGGATGAAGTGGGGCGAGAGGGGGTCGAACCCTCACGGTATCTCTACCGGCGGATTTTAAGTCCGCTGCGTCTGCCGATTCCGCCATCGCCCCGGCAAGGATATTCTACCCGAAGGGGGGATTCCGTCAAGATGGTTTCGGGCGGAGCGGGCTGGTCCCGTTTAATCGGCGGCAGCCACGCCCCGCGTCGCCCGCCAATCCCGTACCGCGAAGGGCAGGTACAGCAGTAAAATGCAGGCCAGGCCGATGGCTTCCATGTAGAGGATATATACGGGCCAGTCGGGCAACAGGTCCAGCAGGCTGGGCGTGGACGGGCGCCCGTTGATCATCAGGTAGTTCGAGCCGATGGCGCGGTTGATGAAGAACACGACTAGCATGTACACGTTCATCCATATCGCCACACGCCCCACCGACTTCCAGGTCGGGCGCAGGCCCTCCACGGCGGTCATGTAGATGGCGGCGGTCACGATCAGCCCGTGCGAGATGAAGGTCTGGAAATAACGGAAGTGGGGGTAGCCGTAGATGCC
>CALLJA010000343.1 GCA_938008865.1 uncultured Anaerolineales bacterium | reverse complement strand
GAGGATGGCGCCCTTGGTGGCGGCCATGCGCTCGGCCACGGCCATCGACCAGGACGCGTCCACCAGGAAGAGCACCAGGTTCGAGACGCGCTTGACGCGGATCTTGCGCTGCAAATCGCCGCGCTCGATGGCAAAGGCCAGGCGCTTGCGCTTCTCTGCGCGCTGCTTCTGGAACGGGGCGGCAGCGCGGAACGTGGCGTCGAAGGCGATGTCGTCGAGCTTGTCGCCTGCGGGTCGCGCCTTGATATAACGGCCATGCTTGCGCTCGGTTTTGGTGAGCGAGCGACGGCCAGCATGTCTGCGGGCTAGTTTATCGAGAGGGGTGTTGAGTTTGCGGGGCAGGAAGGCCTCACCAGGTTTAATCTTTTGCCCGCCCTCCCACCAGTTTGAGTTCGAGTGTGCGAACACATCCTGCGGCATGGGTTGAGGCTGGCCCTGCTGGGGGCCTTCCTGCACTTCGTCTTCAAGACTTAAGTTTTTTTTTCTTCGGATTCGCCCTGCTTGGAGTCGGACTCCTCGCCCTCTTCCTCGTTCGGGACCGACTGGCCTGCCAACTGCTCGATGCGCTCCTGCAGTTGTTCGGTGGTCATCTCGGCCTGCTGGAAGGGCGTGCGTTTGATGCGGTGCGGCAGCGCCAGTTCGGCGGCCAGGGCGATATCGTGATCGTTGATCTTGGTGCGGCCTTCGAAGGCGGCCTGGGCGCGCGCGGCCTTGAGGATGACCAGGTCGGCGCGGTGACCGTCCACGTTAAGCGAAGCCGTCAGCGCGGCGATGGAGAGCAGGTCACGGCTGGTGTACTTGACCTGGTCCACCAATTCACGGGCGCGGGCGATCTTGTCCGAGAGTTCTTGTTCCTTTTCGAGCCAGTCCTTGCGGAAGGCTTCGGCGTCGCGCTCGTAGGACAGGTTGCGCTCCATGATGGTCACGCGTTCGCGCGCCTCGCGGATGCCGACGATCTCCACCGAGAGGGCGAAGCGGTCGAGCAACTGCGGACGCAGTTCACCTTCCTCGGGGTTCATCGTGCCTACTAAGATGAAGCGGGCGGGATGCGCGAAGGAGATGCCCTCGCGCTCGACGGTGTTGACGCCCATCGCAGCGGAATCCAGCAGCACGTCCACGACGTGGTCGTCGAGCAGGTTGACCTCGTCGATGTAGAGCAATCCGCGGTTGGCGGAGGCCAGCACGCCAGGCTCGAAGTGCCGCTCGCCCTTCTGGATGGCCTGCTCGATGTCGAGCGTGCCGACCACGCGGTCTTCGGTGGCCGAGACGGGCAGGTTGACGAAGGGGGTAGCCCGTTCTGTGGTGGGGAGTTTTCCACCCGCGCTAAAGCGTTCCTTGCACTCGGTACACCAGGTGGCGGGCCGCTCGGGATCACACCCGAATCGGCAATCCTGCACGATCTGTACGCGCGGCAGGAGGGCCGCCAGCGAACGCGAAGCGGTGGACTTGGCCGTGCCGCGTTCACCGCGAATCAACACCCCGCCGATGCGGGTGTCCACGGCATTGAGAATGAGCGCACGCTTCATGCGCTCCTGTCCGACGATGGCTGTAAAGGGGTAAATGGCTGGCATTCTTTTTGACTCCGAAGGGGGATTATAACGCACAATCTTCATCCGTTAGGGTTGCCAACTTCTACATTCACTTGTATAATCAGCCGTACTAATTTTCTTAATCGGAGTCAGCCAGTGATGGACCAAATTGATGCCCTGAACGGGCAGGGGGCCGCAGAAGCGAACCCGCAGGGTGAACCCACCAACCACCAGAGCATGGAATCCCTCCTTGAGAGTGAAGCGCTGAATGTGGACCTTCCGCAGGTCGGCGAAATTCGCAAGGGCATGATTGCCAGCATCGGTGTCAACCAGATTCTCGTCAGCATCGGCGCCAAGTCTGAAGGCGTGATCGCGGGTCGCGAACTGGAGCAACTGACCGACGATGAGCGCGCTGCGCTGCATGTCGGCCAGGAAGTTGACGTCTACGTCGTCAACCCCGAGGATTCAAACGGGAATGTCGTCCTTTCCTTCAAGCGCGCGCAGGAGCAAATCTCCTGGGCGAACGTGGAGAAGATGATCGCCGATGAGACCGTCATGGATAGCAAGGTCATCGGCTTCAACAAGGGCGGCCTGATCGTGCCGATCGGCGGGTTGCGTGGCTTCGTGCCCGCGTCGCAGATCAGCGCCTCGCGCCGCGCCATGGCCACGGGTGACACGCCCGAGCAGCGCTGGCAGAAGATGGTGGGTGACCCGATCTCCGTTCGCATCATCGAAGTGGACCGCGAACGTCGTCGCCTGATTCTCTCCGAACGTGCCACCAGCAACGAAACCCGCCAGTCCCTCAAGGACCGCGTCATCGGTGAGTTGGAAGAGGGCAAGATCTATACGGGCCGCGTTACCAGCCTGGCCGAGTTCGGCGCCTTCGTTAACATCAACGGGGCCGACGGCCTCGTCCACCTCTCCGAACTCTCCTGGGACCGCATCCAGCACCCCAAGGAGATCCTTGAAGTCGGGCAGTCGGTTCAGGTCAAGGTCATCAACATCGACCGCGAGAAGCGCCGCATTGGCCTCTCCATGCGCGCCCTGCAGGAAGATCCCTGGGCTGCCCGCGTGGCCAAGTTCAGCGTCGGCCAGTTGGTCGAGGGTGCCATCACCCGCCTGACCAAGTTCGGCGCCTTTGCCCGCCTCGAAGGCGACATCGAAGGCCTGATCCACATCTCCGAGATCAGCGACCACCGAATCGAGCACCCCAAGGAAGCCATCAAGGAAGGCGAAGTCAAGACCCTGCGCGTCATCCGCATCGATCATGACCAGCACCGCATTGGCCTCAGCCTGCGCAAAGTTGACTCGGCGGCCTTTGCCGATAAGGACTTCAAGATGCTGGCCGAAGAATTCCGCAGCGAAGCAGACGACCCCGCCTCGCCTCCTGAAGAAACTCCCAGCGGCGAGAGCGAAGCGTAAGAGAACAGAGCGCACCCCCGGGTGCGCTCTTCCCTACCATGCCCCTTCTCGTTGATTCTCACAACGATATCGCCTGGAATATGCTTGCCTACGGCCGTGATTACACCCGCTCGGCCGTTCAAACGCGCCAGTTGGAGGCGGGCTCCAAGGTGGTTGAGGTCAACGAAGACTGCTTGATCGGCTGGCCCGAATACCAGCGCGGACAGGTGGCTGTGGCCTTTGCCTCACTTTACGCGCCGCCCATTCGCCGCGTTTCGCACGAGTTGGACAGGCGCCACGCCTACCGCACCTCCGACGAGGCCAACCGCATCTACCGCCAGCAGCTGCTAACCTACCGTCGCCTGGCTGATTCGCACCCTGACAAATTCCTGCTGATCTCCTCCCGCGCCGACTTGAAACTGGTCCTCGACCACTGGCTGACTCCCAGCGAGGACGGGCATCCCGTCGGCTTGGTGCCCTCGATGGAGGGCGCCGACGGCATCCGCAGTGCCGCCGAGTTGGAAGAGTGGTACGAGATGGGGTTGCGCATCATCGGCCTGGCCTGGGTGGGGACGCGCTATTCGGGCGGCTGGAAGGAGCCGGGGCCGCTAAGCGAGGAGGGGCGCAGGCTGCTTTCTGCCATGGCTGATTACAATTTTGTGCTTGATCTCAGTCACATGGACGAACCCGCCATGCTCGAAGCCCTGGACCGTTATTCGGGTCCGATCATCGCCACGCATGGCAATTGCCTGTCCCTGCTGCCCAACTTCCCCAGCAACCGCCAATTCTCCGACCGCGTCCTGCACGGGTTGATCGAACGCGACGGGGTGGTGGGCGTCGTACCGTTCAATGGTTACTTGAAAACGGGCTGGTCCGTTTCCACCAGCCGCCGCGAGGAAGTGCCGCTCTCCACGTTGGTGGACCACATCGACCACATCTGCCAGTTGGCGGGTGATTCCCTGCACGCGGGCATCGGCTCTGACTTCGACGGCGGTTTCGGACTGCAATCGGTACCGCCCGAGATCGACTCCATCGCCGACCTGCAAAAGGTCGGCCCACTCCTGGCTGAACGGGGATATATGGAAGGGGATATTGCCAACATCCTCGGCGGGAATTGGATCTCCCGCCTACAGCGGGACCTTCCCTGACATGACCCAAAATACCCTTTCTTCCTCGACACCTGTCGATACTTCCCGTTTCGAGACCCCCCTGCGGATGCGCATCCGCACGGGGATGCTCCTAACCCTGGTGGGGCTGTTCATTTTCATGGTGGGCGCCAAGCCCAACTGGTTCGGTTGGGACCGCAGTCCCGTGGTAGGGTTCGTGCAGATCGTCGTATTTCTGCTCGGGCTAGGGCTGATCTGCCTGGGCGGCTACGTAGGCCTGCTGGCCTTGTGGAAGGGCGTGGAACGCTCCATCCCCGCCGACATCGGCCTGCGCCTGGTGGGCACGGGCTACGTCATCGCCATCTTCGCGGGCATGGCCGATATCTTCGGCATGGGCTCGCACAGTCTGCCGCAGGTGCCGTATTTCGGTCCGTTGCAGGCCACAGGCGTGCTGATCGGCGAGATTGTGATTGCGTTTGGCTTCCTGCTCATGGTGCCCTTCCGCGCCGACCAACAGGCAGGACAAAAATAAATTTCGGCTCTTCGTAGCGACGGGACAGGGAAAAGAGGGCTCCACAGGTTACACAGATTGTCCAAATCGGCGTAATCTGCGAAATCTGCAGATAAAAACAGTCTTAGACGAGACTGTTTTTTTGTTTTCCTATCTTTGCATTGTGAGGCTCAAGTATTTGCTGCGGTTGGCGCTGGCATCGGCCAAACCCAGTTCAACAGTTGGGTATTGATCTTGAGGAAGAAGCCGCCCACACTCAGCGCGGTCTCTTTCAGCCATTTGAACAGAAAGGGCTTGCGGATGGCGACCAGCGCCAGGCTGAAAACGATTAGCAGCAGGCCAAAGAAAACAGCATATAGGATAGCCGACAGGATCGCCGCCACGGCCCACAAGGGCAGGGTGAACGGCACAGCCACCCATGCGGATGGGTGATAGGTTTTCTTCTCTTCGTGTCCATCGGGCAGGCGTTTATGATAGAAGTATGTAAACGCCGACATGGCCCAAATCACCATACCCCCCAGGCAACACGACCCGCCGCATTGTTGCCAGTACTTGAATAACATTCCTATCTCCCTGAATGACAGTCTCCCCTGAACACTCTTTTATTATATGGGATTTTTCTGTTTGTATATGCTCAATTTTTGGCGGACACTTAAGGTTGCCAGATCGCCACCTGGTTTCGCCCTGCCTGCTTGGCGGCGTACAGGGCCTGGTCGGCGTGGCGCAGCAGGGATTCCAGGTCCTGGCAGTCGGCGTTCATGTCGGCGATGCCAATGCTGACAGTCACGGAGAGCGGCCCGTGCTCTGTCTCGATGGGCGGCTCCTCCACACAGCGCCGCAGACGTTCGGCCACCACATTCGCGCCATGCAGGTCGGTCTCGAGCAGGATCGAGACGAATTCCTCGCCGCCGTACCGCCCGAGGATATCGATCTCGCGCACGGCCCCCTTGCAGCGCCTGGCCACGGTTTGCAACACGTGGTCACCAACGGCGTGGCCGTATGTGTCGTTGACGTTCTTGAAGTGGTCGATATCCAGCATGATGGCCGACAACGCATGCGGATGCCGCCGCGCGCGCTTGAACTCGTGCCGCGCCAGTTCGAGAAAACGATGACGATTGTTCAACCCGGTCAGGCCGTCAGTGTGGGCCAGCTGCTCTACTTCCCTGAACAGCCTGGCGTTTTGGATGGCGACCGCCACCTGGTCGGCGAAAGCCGTCGTCAGGCGGACGTGGTCGGCGTTGAAGAAATTCGGGTCCATGCTATCCACCGCCAGCATCCCAATGACCTGGTCGCCGACGATGAGGGGCACGCCCAGGAAGGAACGGATGTGACTGTGCGGCCCCTCGTGGAATTTACCGTAGGCGGCGGGCGCGTCGTTGAGAACATAGGGTCTGCGCTCCTGCACGACAATGGTATTAGGGTTGTCGCCCGGGATCGGAAACCGCATCCCCACCACGTCGACGGCATCTGTCCAGCCCTGCCCGCCGACGATCTCCATGTACCCGTCGCACAATAACTGTACCGAAGCGCTGTCGTAGGGGATCACGTGCTTCAACTGGGCCAGAATGCGCTCGATGGTCTCCTCCTGGCTGAGCGTGGCCGCCACCACGGCCCCCGCCTCGCGCAAGGTTTCGGCCTCGCGCGTGCGGCGCTGTTCCAACTGGAAAAGGCGCACCTTTTCGACGGCCGTCACCAGTTGATCGGCGAAGGTCATCATCAGATGTTCGTCTTCTTTGGTGAAGGCGTCCAGCCGCCTGCTTTCGACGTTGATCACCCCTACGACGCGCTGCGCGATCTTGAGCGGTACGCACAATTCGGAGCGCACATCTGGATTCTGCATCACATACGCGGGTTCGCGGCTGACGTCAGGGATGCGTCGCATCTGCCCGCTATCCAGGACCTGTCCGGTGACGCCCTGTTTGACCGATGGGGTTGGACCGGTTTCGCCCAGGCGATAGACGTACGTGGCACCGTGTGTCTCGTCCAGCAGCAGGATATCGAAATAATCGGGATGGAAGGCGCTGTCGATGACCTGGATGGCATCCCTGACCAGCGCGTCCACGTCGGCGGCCTCCACCCCGATGTTGGCAATACCGTTCAGGATGAGCAATTCGTCTGCGAGTTTGATGGCTGCTAACCGCTGGATCTCCACCTCGTTCGCAAACCGTTTTAGTTCCTCTTCCTGCCTCTTGTGGATGGCAATGATCCTGACCCCGAGGATCGCGACCACCATCAGTGCGGATTGCCGCACCAGGTCGATGGGCTGCAGGGACGAATCCACTGCCATCCCGAGTACATGCAGGCAGATGAACCAGGCCATGCCTCCCAGGCCCACGGCGGAAGACCACCGATGTGCGGCATAAAGTGTCACAATCAAGGCCAGCAGGTCGATCAGTTCATGGAAGAAGGAGAAGGATGGAGCTGCCGCTGCGGGAAGGTGGGTGGCAAAAAGCGCATCGCCCAGCACGATCAGGGCCATTGCTGCGAAAACGGCTGTGACAGCGAACCAACGAGAGCGGGAAAACGGTTGATTTTTCATCGCAAAACTCTGGTTAACAACATACCGCGTTGCAACATAGAGAAGAACATATCCATCCTATCTCATTATACTGTTATATGACGCATGGCGAAATCAAAAAGCCGTTTGATGCAACCGTGCCTCCACGGAGATTCGAATATCATCCCTCCTGCGGGGACCACGGCCTTAAACAAAAAAGCCGCTCAACGGCGACTTTTTCTGCTCAGGTGCCTCCACGGAGATTCGAATATCATCCCTCCTGCGGGGACCACGGCCTTAAACAAAAAAGCCGCTCAACGGCGACTTTTTCTGCTCAGGTGCCTCCACGGAGATTCGAATATCATCCCTCCTGCGGGGACCACGGCCTTAAAC
>CALLJA010000342.1 GCA_938008865.1 uncultured Anaerolineales bacterium | reverse complement strand
AGGCCGTCTTCGGGGATGACCCCGCACAGGGCGGCGTACAAGGTCGCGCCCAGCGAGTAGATGTCGGTGCGCGGGTCGGTGCGGGCGGTGCCGTATTGTTCGGGCGGGGAATAGCCAGGCGTCATGGCGCGCGCGCCGGTGGTGGTGACCTGCGCGCCCTGCACAACCTTGGCCAGACCGAAATCCACCAGGAAGATATGGCCGTCGGGCGTGATCTTGACGTTGCCGGGCTTGATGTCGCGGTGCAGGATGGAGGGCTTGCGGCTGTGCAGGTAGGCCAGCGCGTCACAGATGGCCGCGCCCACCTGCACGGCATCGTCTTCGGCGATGGTGCCGTCGCGTTCCATGCGCTGGCGCAGGTCCTCGCCCTCGATGAAGTCCATCACCAGGTACTGCCCCTGTTCGCCAACCACGAAATGGTCGGAGACGCGCGGCAAGTTGGGGTGGCGCAGGTTGGCCAGAATGACCGCTTCGAGGCGGAACTGGCGCGAATATTCGTCGGTCGTGAACAGGTTTTCCTTGACGGCCACTTCGACGCCAAGGTTCTCATCCACGGCGCGATAAACGGATCCCATGCCGCCCTGGCCGAGGATCTCAACAATCCGATAGCGTTTGTGCAGGAGTGTTCCGCGTTCGAGTGTCATCCGTGTTCCGAAACAGTGAAAGTGCCTAGGTATGGCGCATTATAACAGATACCCCCCTAGCGCTTGGGGTCTGCAATTAAATTGATTCTGTGGAAAAGCCAGGGCGCACCGCCCGAAACCCAAAAACCGACCAGCACGTAGCGGGCGTAACGCAGGATATAGGAAAGCAGGAACTCGCCGCGTGGGAAGACCTGCCCCAGCCCGAACCACAAGACCAGGACGCCAAGCACGCCGACGATATAACGCAGGGCTCGCTGGGTGACGGACCCTGTCGCCTGGAAGCCGCCCTGGAGCGTCATCCACGCGAGGCCGAGGGCCAGGCCGAAGAAGGTGGCGGCCGGGGTGATGGCTCCGCTCAGCGAAACGGGATCAGGCAATTCGTCCCCGGCGCGGGCGGCATTGACCATCCACTCGTCGGGGATGACGTATCCCGCCTGGGCCGCCATCGCCAGCGCGCTGACGGCGATCCAGGCGGTGGAGATGAAGAAGGCCAGCGTCACCTGGCGGGCGAAAGGCTGACGCTTGAGCCAGTCGGCGGCGCGGTCCCAGAAGAGCAGGAAGAGCCACAGGGTCAGAGCGCCCAGCAGCCAGCCGGTCAACACATCGTGTGGGAAATGGACTCCCAGGTACATGCGCGAGAAGCCGATCAGGACGACGACCAGCACGGCGGCAATCCAAGCCCATGGCTTGCGCAGCCAGGCGGCGGCGATGCCCCACACGCCCGCCGAGATCTGCGAATGGCCGGAGGGCACGCCGAAGGAGGTTTCAGCCGCAAATGGCAGGACGCGCTCGCTGACCCAATACGGGCGCGGGCCACCCAGGGCTACTTTGAGGACGTGGTTCAGGCTGGTGCTGGTGAGCAGGACCAGGCCCACGCGCAGGCCCAAGTCGCTATTGACGCTCCAGTATAGCGCGGGCAGGACGAGCAGAAAAAATTCCTCGGAACCGAGGAAACTGAAAAATTTCATCGGCACTTCGAGCCAGGCGCCCAGGCCTTGAATGAGAACGATCCAATCGATGCCGCCTTGAATGAGGTCCATGCGTTTCTCCTGGTGAGAATTTCGATAACCCGTCCATGCAATTGACGGTCTGTAGTGTTCATTGTACACTCAAAGCATGCAAACGTCAGCAAACCCCGCCCGCCCCGTCTGGGATTGGACCTCCGCAGTACTGTTATTCTTCCTCTTACAGGCAGCGGCGGCGCGGCTGGTCATGACCGACTGGACGCCCTACCTTTACTTCACCCAAACCCTGAGCGCCTCTGGCGTGATCCTGGGCCTGGCCTTGGGAGTCAGTTCCTTCAAGCGGGGGACCGTGCGCTGGCTGGCTGTCTTATACTCGCTGGTGATCCTGCCGTGGCAAATGACACTGGCGGTCGAGGCCCAGGCGCCCTTTGCGGACCGCCTGGCGAGCATCGGCGGGCGGCTGTGGTTTTCGACGGTGCAATTTGTGACGCGCCAGCCGGTGGAGGATGCCATCTTCTTTGTGGCGTTCGTCTCGTTGGCGTTCTGGGTGGTGAGCGTCAGCTCAGGGTATGCCCTGGCCCGACACGAGAATTATCTGGCGGCAGTTCTGCCGGGCGGGCTGATCACCGTCCTGGTGCAGGTGTACGATTTCTACATTCCGGTGCGCATCTGGGGTTTTGCGCTGTACGCCTTCCTCGCGCTGATGCTGCTTGGGCGCACATACCTGAACCGCAATCGTCCCATCTGGCATCAAAAGCGGATGTTCGTCACCACCGAGGCTTTGCAGGACCTGACCAACAGCCTGCTGGCTGTGACGGTGGTGGTGGTCTTCGTGGCCTGGTCGATCCCGCTCTCGCTCTCGGGCCTGAAATCGGTCGGCAAGACCTGGCGCGACCTGACCCGCCCGATCCGCGAACGGCTGGAGAACGCGGTGGACGCGCTCGAGTCGCCGTACAACAACGGCAGCGCCAGCAACGATTTCTACGGCAACAGCCTGGCGCTGGGACGTAACGCCGCCCAGGGCGACACGCCCGTCTTCAGCGTGCGCCCGATGGACGAGATCGAAGAGGAGCCTCCGCGCTACTACTGGCGCGGGCGCGTGTACGACACCTACAACGATGGACAGTGGCGCTCGTCCACGCTCTTCTCGGAGGATTTTGCGCCCGACGACAACGAGGATTTCTCGCTGCTCTCGACCCAGGCCGAAGAGACCGAGGCGCGCTTCGCTTTCACCATGCTGCTCTCGAAGCAGGGCCTGATGTATATGCCGCCCAACGTGGTCTGGGTCAACCGCCCGAGCGCGGTCTTCGCGGCGCGCACAACGGAGGGGACCCGCGACATCTCGGCCTGGGTGGCCGACCCGCCGCTCGCCGCCGGGGACAGGTACCAGGTCCGCGCGTTGATCCGCGGGCCGTACGTCGAGGAACTGCGCGCAGCCGGCGCGGACTATCCCGACTGGGTCGTCAAACGCTATCTGGCCGTCCCCGAGGATCTCAAACAGGAATTGGAACCGCTGGCCCGCCAGGTGACGGCCAACGCGCAAACTCCCTACGACCAGGCGCAAGCCATCACCGACTATCTGCGCAACGAGATCGAATACGCCACGGCCCTCGGCCCCGCGCCCAAAGGCGCCGACCCGCTGCTGTGGGTGCTGCTCGACTCGAAGAAGGGTTTCTGCATGTACTACGCCAGCGCCGAAGTGTTGATGCTGCGCTCGCTGGGCATCCCCGCCCGCATGGTGGTCGGCTTCGCCCAGGGTGAAGCCGACGAACGCGGCGTCAGTTACATCGTGCGCAAAGCCGACTCGCACGCCTGGCCCGAGGTGTACTTCCCGGACATCGGCTGGGTGGAGTTCGAACCCACCGCCAACCAGGATCCGCTCGAACGCCCGGACGCCCCGCTGCCGACGCCCACGCCCAACGCCGCGGGCTTTGCGCCCATCCGCCCCACGCCCAACAGCGACATCGAGCGCGGGCCGCGCATCGACGAAAGCGGCGTGACGGAAGCCCCGCCCTTCGCCGAAACCGTGGCGGGCCGCCTCACCTTCACGCTGATGTGGATGCTGGGGCTGGCCGCGCTGGTCCTCGTGGAACGCCGCTTCACGCTGACCGACCGCGTGCCCGGGCTGATCGTCCGCGCCTACGCCCGCAGCGGGTCCACTCCGCCAGCCTGGGTCAAACGCTGGGACCTGTGGAACCGCGCCAGTTCCATCGAGCGTTCCTTCCACGCTGTGAACCTGGGGCTGGTCTGGATGGGCAGGCCGCAGGCAATCCACGTCACCCCGCGCGAACGGGCCGAAACGCTGAAAGAAATCCTGCCGTCGGCGCATCAGACCATCGACATTTTGTTGGAAGAGCACCAGGCGGCCCTCTTCAGCCGTCGCACGGGCCATGCCGCCCACGCGCGCCGCGCCGCCCTCTCCCTAATCGTCACCCTCCTGCGCGCCCGCCTGTACGATTTCTGGGACGGCATCCGCAGCCGCATCGAACGCATTGGATAAGCGCCTATGAACTCCACCAGCCGCACACGCCCCTCCACGGTACACGAACAGATCCTGGCCCTCGGGACACAGGCCGGGCAAATCCGCCGCACGGTGGAGAAGGGACGCGTCGAACGCGGCGCGCTCGACGGGCTGGTCCAGCTCGAATCCACCCTGACCCAGATCGGCAACCAGGTCCGCGACTTCGAGAAGGAACACCGCAACCTCTCGGCCCTGGCCGATATCGGCCAGGTGGTCAACTCTTCGCTCGAGTTGGAAGAAGTGCTGCGCATCGTGATGGACAATATCGTGCGCCTGACGCACGCCGAGCGCGGCTTCCTGATGCTGCGCGAAGACGACGGCGAGATGGTCACCTACGTGGCGCGCGATTGGGACAAGGAAACCATCAACCCCTCCGAACTGACCGTCAGCCGCACCGTCATCCAGCGCGTGATCGACACGGGTGAGCCGCTGCTCACCACCAACGCCCAGGACGACCAGCGCCTGGCGGGCCAGGAGAGCATCATCGCCTTCAATCTGCGCTCGATCCTGTGCGTGCCGCTCAAGGTAAAGAACGACCTGATCGGCGTGATCTACGCCGACAACCGCATCCGCTCGGGCATTTTCTCCGAAACCGAACTGGACCTGCTGACCGCCTTCGCCAACCAGGCCGCCGTGGCGCTCGACAACGCGCGACTGTTCTCGTCACTGCGCAAAACCCTCGAAGAGGTGATCGAACTCAAAGGCCTGATGGATAACATCTTCGCATCCATCGCCAGCGGCGTCATCACCGCCGACATCCAGAACCAGGTCACACTCTGCAACCGCGCCGCCGAATCCATCCTCGGGCACGCCTCGAACGAACTGCTCGGCCTGCGCCTCGAAGACATCATGCCGACCTTCGCCCCCGAACTGCAATCGCGGCTGGACGAAGTCCACCAGACCGACAAACCCGTGGTGGGCTTCGAGGTACATCACACCCTGCCCCAGCGCGGCGGCGTGGACTGGCGCCTCAACCTGTCTCCGTTAAAGGACGCGGGCCAGAAGACCCAGGGCGTAGCCATCGTGCTCGACGACATGACCGAGCGCAAAAAGCTCGAAGCCCAGCGACGCTTGCTCGAACGCATGGTCTCGCCGGCCGTGATCGACCAGGTGGACCTGAACAGTTTCCAGATCGGCGGCAAGAAGGTGGATATCACCATCGTCTTCGCCGACATCCGCGGTTTCACCACCTACTCCGAAAAGCAGACGCCTGAAGCCCTGGTGGCCGTACTCAACCGATATCTGGCCTCCGCCGCCGAAGCCATCCTGCGCGAAGAGGGCACCGTTGACAAGTTCCTGGGCGACGCCGTCATGGCCTGGTTCAACGCCCCGCTGCCCCAACCCGACCACACCCTGCGGGCCGTGCGCGCCGCACTCGCCATCCGCGACGCGGTCTTCGCCCTGCACGCCGAACTGCCCGAGGCGGCGCACTTGTCCTTCGGGGTCGGCATCCACTACGGCGACGCCATCCTCGGCTGGATCGGCACCGAGAAGCGCCTGGAATACACCGCCATCAGCGACAGCGTCAACACCGCCAAGCGCATCCAGGAGAATGCCGCGAAGAACCAGATCCTCATCACGCAAGACGCCTACGAGCGCGTCGCCGCCGAGGTGGAGGCGCGGCCCTTCGCCCCGTTGATGGTGAAGGGCAAGACCCAGCCGATCGAGGTGTACGAAGTGCTCGGGCTGAAATGATATAATCGCGGCGATGAATCCCAAGCGTTTTCTCGTCCTGTTCACCCTGACAACCCTCATCCTGTTCAGCCTGTGGCTGCCCGCCAACGCCGCACCCTCGGCGCAGTTGCAGCAATACGCCACCCCCACCGCGGGAGCCGACGGCCGCATCATCTACATTGTCCAACCCGGGGATACCTGCCTCAAGATCAGCCTGGTCAACAACATCCCGATGGACAAATTGCGCGAACTGAACAAGAACCTGGATGAAAACTGCACCGTGATCGAAGGCCAGCAATTGCTGATCGGCGTCGTGGGACCCGCCCTGGCCTCCCCCACGCCCGGGCCGTCGCCTACCCCCCTGCCTCCCACCGTCACCCCCACGCCCTTCAACGGCACCACCGAGATCTGCGTCCTGCTCTTCGACGACAAGGATGGCAACGCCCTGCGTCAGGAGACCGAGCCTGCGCTGGCGGGCGGCGCTGTCAGCGTGACCGAAACCAACGGAAAATTTTCCGCCACCCAGGACACCATCGTCAACTCGGACCCGGCCGCCTACCCGGGCGTCTGCTTCAAGGATGTGCCCGAAGGCCATTACAACATCAGTGTGGCTATCCCACCGAACTACAATGCCACCATCGACCTGACCTACAGCCTGGACGTGAAGGCTGGCGACCGCGCCTTCGTGGCCTTCGGCGCGCAGTCCACGCAGGACACCATCGCTGCCGAAGATCCCGCTGAGGAACCTCAGGGCGGCGGCTCGTCGTTCTCGATCCTGGGCATGATTGGTATCGTGCTGCTGCTGGGCGGCGGCGGACTGGCCTGGTACGCTTATCGCATGGGGCGGCCCGAAAGCAAATTGGGCGGCGGAAGCAGCTTCATCAAGAAATCGAAATAACGAAACTGGCGGCCATAGGGCCGCCAGTTTTTATTTACATGGAAGCGCATTGGCAGGATGACATCCCGCTCGCTCGCGACCTAGCCCATCGGATGGCGCATGGGCTGGCCGCCGATCAAGTGGATGTGCAGATGGAAGACGGTTTGCCCGCCGTGTGGACCCGTGTTGGTAATGAGACGATACCCCATATCAGCGATACCTTCGGCGCGGGCCAGACTTCCCGCCACGGTCAACAAATGCCCCGCCAGGAGTTCATCCTCAAC
>CALLJA010000341.1 GCA_938008865.1 uncultured Anaerolineales bacterium | reverse complement strand
GGCAGCGAGAGCGCGGGCAGGCCCGTCAGGTTGAAGGGCGCGGTGAAGCGCGTCAGGCGGCGGGCCTGTTCGAGCGCGTCGTTGCCCTCGATGAGCGGGGCGGTGATCGGCGTGGACGGCAGCAGCAGGGCGTCATATTTTTGGAAGAGGATCTCGGCCCGCCTGCGCGCCTCGGCCTGTTTCCGCCGCGCGAGCGCATACTCGCTGGAGGTGTAGGCCGCGCCCATCTCCAGCCGCTGACGGATGTCCGCGCCGAAGAGTTCGGGCTGGGTCTGCAGCCGCTCGCGGTGGAAGGCGGCTCCGTCGGCCTGGGTCATCAGGGAGTTCGCCAAGGCTGCTTCGCGTAGCCACTCGATTTCAACTTCCTCCACTTGCACGCCCAACGATTGGAAGATTTCCGCCGCCGCGCGGATTGCTGCCAGCACCTCGGGGTCGGAGTCTGCGACGTAGTCCCCGACGGCCAACGCCACCCGCCAGCCTGTCACACCTTCGTCGAGGGGAGCGAGGTAGTCATCCACGGGGACATTTGCCGAGCCAGGGTCGAGTTCGTCGTAGCCTGCCAGTACTTGCAGGAGCAGGGCCGCATCTCGCACCGATTTGGTCAACGGGCCCGCATGGTCGAGGTTCCACGAGAGCGGAAAGACCCCGCGCAAGCTGACGCGCCCGTAGGTGGGCTTGAATCCCACCACGCCACACAGCGAAGCGGGGATGCGGATCGAGCCGCCCGTGTCGGTGCCGAGCGCCGCCAGCGCCATGCCGCTGGCCACCGCCGCCGCGCTGCCGCCCGAGGACCCGCCCGTGATGCGGTTCGTGTCCCACGGGTTGCGGCAATTCCCGAAGGCCGCATTGACGTTGGTCACGCCCAGCGCGATCTCGTGCGTGTTGGTCTTGCCGAGCAGGATGGCGCCCGCGTCCTTGAGTTTTCGCACGGCGACGGCATCCTCCTCGGGCACGAAGTCCGCGAAGTGGCGCGTTCCCGCCGTGGTGCGGATGCCCGCCGTGTAGTACAGGTCCTTGACGGCGACGGGAATACCCGCTAATGTCGTTGCGAGCGTGTTTTTAGCGAGCGTGTTTTTAGCGAGCGTACTTTGCGAAGCAACCTCCTCCGCGTTCGGGCGGATCACCGTCAGGAGGGCATTGACGGTCGGGTTGAGACGCTCGATTTGACGGAGGCAGGCCTCGGTCAGGTCTGCGGCGGAAAACTCCCCTCGGGCGAGGGCGGCTCGGGCTTGAGTCAGGGTCAGGGAGGCTATATCCATGCCCTCGATTATATCCTCCCCCATATCTGGCGGATGCGAAAAATCCCCCCTTGCGGCTTGCATTATAATTGCGGGCGTCAAAAGGAGACTGAATGAAAAAAGCATCGAATTTGACGCTGATCGTGGTGCTGGCTGCGTTGTTGCTGGCGGCCTGCGTCCCTGCGGTGACGTCTACCCCGACCGCCGCGCCCACGCTGCCGCCTGCCACCGAACCGCCCACGGCCGTTCCGCCCACCGCCACGGCTACGCTTTTCCCCGTGTCGCTGGCGGGGCCGCAAGCCTCCACCCCCATGAAGTGGGTCGATACCTCCGTGCTGGCCTTCGTGCCCGCGGGCGAATTCGAGATGGGCAACAGTGCTGCCAGCACGCTCCAGCATACCGTGTACCTGGATGCATACTGGATTCAGCAAACCAAGGTTACCAATGGCATGTATAAGCAATGCGTAGCGGCGGGTATTTGTACCCCGCCCACGCAGGAACTGGGCGCGCCGC
Organism: uncultured Anaerolineales bacterium; assembly: GCA_938008865.1. Classification (GTDB taxonomy): domain Bacteria; phylum Chloroflexota; class Anaerolineae; order Anaerolineales; family Villigracilaceae; genus JACPVF01. The sequence goes on along the minus strand of CALLJA010000341.1, from coordinate 1,312 downwards.
AGTACACTAATCCCGAATACAACAGTCACCCTGTGGTGGGTGTGTCCTGGGACCAGGCCAATGGTTACTGCCAGTGGATCGGTGGCAGCCTGCCGACCGAAGCCCAATGGGAAAAGGCCGCGCGCGGCACCCAAGGCGGACAATTCCCCTGGGGCAATGACGGCGCCGCCTGCGACTTCCTCAATTTCGCCAACTGCATCAATCACACCAGCGATGTGACCGATTACGCTGAAGGCCGCAGTCCGTACGGGCTGTATGACATGGCGGGCAACGTCTTCGAGTGGGTCAACGATTTTTATAGCGAGACCTATTACAATGAATCGCCCGCCCAGAACCCGACGGGGCCCGCGTCGGGCGACGCGCGCGTCATCCGCGGTTCGAGTTTCGAAACTGACCCCGACCAGGCGGATTCGTCCATCCGTCACTTCATGAACTCGGGCAACACCCGCCGCGATGTGGGATTCCGCTGCGCGGTAGCCCAGCCCAAACCACTGGCGCCCTTCTGCCAGTTGACTTCCTACATCCCGAGCGCATCGAACCTGCCGCAGGGACAGTGCGCCCTGCCCGCCGTGGACCTGCGCGGCCAGTACTGTTCCAACGGCGACGGTTTCGTGACCCTGAACATCTCGGAGGGCGCGGTCTATCAACTGAACCGCGACGATTATTCCTGCATCGAGACCCTCGTGGACGGCAAGCGCCTGCTGACTTGCAAAGGTCCGCGCAGTTATGAGAACACGGTCGAGGTGACGGTCTGCAACGCCTCCTGCGCCGATACCTCCAACGCGGTTGCGGCGGCGGTCTGCGACCCAGGCTATAGCCTCGATGCGGCCACGGGCATGTGCGTATATGCGCCCATCGCCGCCGAGGTCAGCGTGGCGGGCTGTCCTGTTGGGTATCGCGTAATCGACCGCGGCGGAGTCAAATCCTGCGCCCTGGCGGTGGGCAGCGATGGGTTATGTCCCGCGGGCCTGTATCTCGACAGCTTGTTCGGTGCGTGCATCTCGCCCACGGGCATGGCCGAGATCCCCTATGGAATTAGCAGTCCCGACCTGGCCCAGCAGACCTATGCGGGCTGCGCCCCAGGCTACAACTACGATCCATCCTTCCAGTGTTGCCAGGCGGCGAACGCCACGGCATATCCCGCCTGCCCTGCGGGTACCACCTACAGCGCCGAACAAAAGGCGTGCGTCTCGACCCAATTGCAATTGAGCGGACCCGGCTGCGTGACCGTGCAGGCCACCACCCTCAAGTGCAGCGACCCCGTGGACATCTGCTCGAAGATCACTGCCGAGCCTGTCTGCCGCCGCAACTC
>CALLJA010000340.1 GCA_938008865.1 uncultured Anaerolineales bacterium | reverse complement strand
CCCAGCCTGCCCGACGAAAACCTCCCCTTCCGCGCGGGGCTGACGAGCGGAGCGCAGCCCGTCCTCGAACAACTCGACGACGCCAGCCGATACGAACTGGACCTGGCCCTGGCCGATGACCTGCTCCACCTGGACGGGCAGGGAATAATTCACTACACGAATACCGAGAACATGCCGCTAAACGAGATCCAATTGCGCCTCTTCCCCAACCTGCTGGGAGGCGAGATGACCGTCTCGAACCTGCGTGTGGACGAGGCAGACGTCACGCCCAGGTTCGGCCTGAATAACAGCCTGCTGATCGTGCCGCTGCGCGCCACCCTCGAATCAAGCCAGCGCACGACAATTTCGATGGATTTCCGCGTAAGCCTGCCCTCCAGCGTGGACCAGACCAATTACGGTGTGCTGGCCTATGCCGAAGATGTGCTGGCTTTGGCGCACGCCTACCCGATGGTGGCCGTCTACAACGAGGAAGGCTGGAACGCCGAACTCCCGCCGCCCTCGGGCGACGTCACCTTTGCGGATATGGCCTTCTTCACGGTCACGGTCCACGCGCCCGAAGACCTCGTGCTGGCCGCCGTTGGGCGAGAGGTCAGCCGCCAGGTCGAGGATGGGCGGCAAACCGTGACCTACGCGGCGGGTCCCGTGCGCGACTTCTACCTGGCGGCCAGTTCCGCCTACGAGGTGACCAGCCGCCAGGTCGGCGAGACCACCATCAACTTCTACGCCCCGCGCAGACTGCGCAGCGGCGCACAGGCGGGACTGGATGTAGCCGCGCGCGCCCTCGCAGATTTCAGCGCCCGCTACGCGCCCTATCCCTACACTGAACTGGACCTGGCCGCCACGCCCACGCTGGCGCTGGGGATCGAATACCCCGGCCTGATCGCCATCAACGAGCGCATCCTGGACCCCGAACACGCCTTCCTCGAAGGAACGGTGGCGCACGAGGTCGGCCATCAATGGTTCTACAACCTGGTCGGCAACGACCAACTCGATCATCCCTGGCTGGACGAGTCGCTCACACAGTACGCCACGCTCGAATACTTCTTCGACGAGTACGGTTCGCAGGGCTATCAGGGCTTCCGCGAGTCACTCACGGGCCGCTGGGACCAGGTGAACGGCCAGCACATCCCGATCGGCCTGCCCGTGGCGGACTACAGCAACCGCGAGTACAGCGCCATCGTCTATGGCCGCGGACCGTTGTTCTTCGAAGCGCTCAAGAACCAGATGGGCGCCGAGGCCTTTGATGCCTTCCTGCGCGATTACACAATCACCTACTCGTGGGGCATCGCCACACCCGCGGGATTGAAGACGCTGGCTGAACAGCATTGCGGCTGTGACCTGACACCGCTCTTCGCGGAATGGGTCGGGCCGTAGTCTTCCGCGTTTGGTTACAAAAATCATACTACCCGCCCCCTTTCAATGGGAGTATAATCACGCCGCGCCAGCCCCGGGCTGGTATTTTTTTGGACGGAGTGCAGCATGAATCGTAACCGCAATCTCTGGTTGATCCTCATCCTGTTGCTGACGGCCTTTTCGGCCTGGATCGACTTCAGCAACCAGATTCGGGTCGACAATCCCTTCACCAAGGAAATCCTCTTCAGCCGCAACGTGGCGGTCAAGCTGGGTCTCGACTTGCGCGGCGGCCTGCAGGCCCTGCTCGAAGCCGATGTCCCCGCCGACCGCGCCGTCAGCTCGGAGGAATTGAACAACACCAAGACCATCCTCGAAAACCGCGCCAACGGCCTGGGGGTCAGCGAAGTGGTCATGCAGGTGGCGGGCGAACGCCGCATCGTGGCCGAGTTCCCCGGCGTGAGCAACCCCGATGAAGTGGTGGCGGCCCTCAAACAGACCGCCCTGCTCGAATTCGTGGACATGGGCGACACGCCCGGCCTCGGCCTGGAAGGCACCGTCATCGTGACCGACACCGACCCCTCGCAGGCCACCAACGGCGAGACCGTCTATCACACCGTGATGACCGGCGCGGCCCTCGACACTGTGGGCGTGGGAGCCAGCACCCTGAGCTCGAACTACGTCATCACCTTCCTGCTCAAAGCGGACGCCACCCAGGTCTTTGCCGATTACACCACCGCCAACGTTGGCAAGACCCTGGCCATCGTGCTCGACAAGAAGATCATCTCCGCTCCCAGCATCAAGGAGCCGATCACCGGCGGCGAAGGCTCGATCTCGGGTAATTTCACCCAAGACAGCGCCAACACCCTGGCCATCCAGCTGCGCTCGGGCTCACTGCCTGTGCCGATGAAAGTGGTCGAAAGCCGCACGGTCGGCCCGACCCTCGGCGAGGAATCGGTGCGCAAGAGCGTGCTGGCGGGCGCCATCGGCCTGATTGTGGTCATCCTGTTCATGGCCTTCAACTACCGCCTGCCCGGCGTCATCGCCGACCTGGCCCTGATCGTCTACGCCCTGGTCTCGCTGATGCTGTTCAAGCTCATCCCCGTCACGCTGACCCTGCCCGGCATCGCGGGCTTCATCCTCAGCATCGGCATGGCCGTGGACGCGAACGTGCTGATCTTCGAGCGTCTCAAGGAGGAACTGCGCGCGGGCCGCACCCTCAGCCAGGCCATCGACCTGGCCTGGAGCCGCGCCTGGCCGTCCATCCGCGACTCGAACATCTCGACCCTGATCACCTCCCTGATCCTGTGGTTCTTTGGTAACACCTTCGGGGCCAGCATGGTCAAGGGTTTCTCGGTCACCCTGGCGCTGGGCGTGCTGGTTTCGCTCTTCACCGCCATCACCGTGACGCGCACCTTCCTGCACACCGTGTTGGATAACCTCAAGATGGGCGAACACCCCTCCTGGTTCGGCCTGTAGGAACAGAGGAAGCAGACATGAACATCATCAAGAATCGTTACCTGTACTTTTTCATCTCACTGGTGATCATCATCCCGGGCCTGTTCTTCATGGGCCTGCACTGGGCGCAGAACCCCGACGTGGGGCCGATCCCGTTGGGCATCGACTTCCGCGGCGGTTCGTTGTTCGAGGTCCAGTTCGAGGGCGCGCGCCCTTCGGCTGAGGAGATAAAGACCCTCTATGCCGACTTCTCGACCGCCGACGACCCCATCGCCGACCCGATCGTCCAGCCGCTGGGCGAGGACGCCTACTCGATCCGCTCCAGGAACATCAAGGAAGAGGTCAAGGCCGTGATGGTGACCGAGATGGAAACCCGTTTCGGCACCAAGGTGACGGTGCTGAACTTCACCAACGTCAGCCCGTCGGTGGGCGCCGAAGTGGCAAGCGCGGCCGCCATCGCCATCCTGTTCGCAGCCGCCGCCATCCTGTTCTACATCTGGTGGGCCTTCCGCGGCGTGGAACATCCCATCCGCTACGGTACGGCCGCAATCATCGCCATGCTGCACGACATCCTGGTGGTGCTGGGTGTGGAAGCCATGCTGGGCTTCTTCCTTGGCTGGGAGGCGGACGCGCTCTTCCTGACCGCCCTGCTGACGGTGATCGGTTTCTCGGTGCATGACACCATCGTGGTGTTCGACCGCGTGCGCGAGAACTCGCGCATCTACCGCCGCCTGGAATACGAAACCCTGGTCAATCACTCCATCGTGCAGACGCTCGACCGCTCGATCACCACGCAGTTGACGGTCATGTTCACGCTGACGGCCCTGGTGCTGTTCGGCGGCGACAGCATCCGCCACTTCGTGGTCATCCTGCTGATCGGTATCCTGAGCGGCACCTACTCTTCCATCTTCAACGCGGCCCCCATCCTGGTGGTGTGGGAGAACCGCGAGTGGAAGACCTGGTTCAAGAAGAAAGACGAACTGGCTCCGCTCCCTTAAGCAAAACAAAAAGCCGACGCAGTGATGCGTCGGCTTTTTTGATTCACGGAGTCCGCAAGTTCTACTTGCGGATGGTCCAGAAGCAGAGCTTCTGGACTCCATAGCAACTCAACAGAACTTGCACCCCCGCCGCTCGGCCTCGACGATGGCCTGGTCG
>CALLJA010000339.1 GCA_938008865.1 uncultured Anaerolineales bacterium | reverse complement strand
TGGGCCTGCCCGACATCGACGGCATCGAGGTCACGCGCCGCCTGCGCGAGTGGACTCAGTGCCCAATCCTGATCCTCTCGGTGCGCGACAGCGAGCGCGACAAGGTGGCCGCCCTCGACCGGGGCGCCGACGATTACCTGACCAAGCCCTTCGGCATCGAGGAATTGCTTGCGCGCGTGCGCGTGGCGCTGCGCCACTCCAGCAGCCGCCAGGGGACGCAGAGCAAGCTGGTCAGGGCGGGCGGCCTGACCATTGACCTGGCCTGGCACCTCGTCAAGCGCGGCGAGGAGGAAATCAAGCTGACGGGCACCGAGTACAAGCTGCTGGCCTACCTGGCCGCCAACCACGGACGGGTGCTCACCCATCAGAGCATCCTCACCCACGTCTGGGGTCCCGCCGATGCCGACCATACCGAATACCTGCGCGTCTACATGCGCCAACTGCGCAAGAAGCTCGAGATTGACCCCGAACAGCCGCAATACATCCTCACCGAGCCTGGCATCGGGTATCGATTCATTGCGGATGAGTAGTCCATCGTCATTGCGAGGGCGACGTTCTTTCGCCCGAAGCAATCTCCTTAATGATAGTGGGAGATTGCTTCGTCGGCCTACGGCCTCCTCGCAATGACATAACCCCAACCTTGCAGCGCCCTTACAAAAGGGCGTTTTTATTTGTCCTTTACACGATTGCCCTGATTTTTTGTCACCGTTTTATGCGGGGGGAATACGATAGTTCTATCTGTGAGGTGACATGGCTACACTCGACTCTCGTCAATTAGCTCCATCTTTTGCGATCCCACCCGATTCCATGGACCCTGGGCCTGCGCACCGTTTAATCGTGCTGATGCCCAGCCTGGAAGCGGAATCCGCCAATATTGCCCAGCACATCTGGGAGTTGGCCAGCAGCATGGGGGGCGGAATCCAGCTCCTCGGTCTGTGTCAGGATGCGGCGCAGGAATCCAGCCTGCGCAGGCAGATGATCTCGCTTGCGGCTACGATCCAGGCGGCCAACATATCGGTCGAATCCAAGATCGAGTCTGGCAGGAACTGGCTGGATGCCGTGAAGCGTCACTGGCAGGCAGGCGATGTCATCGTTTGCTTCGAGGGCCAGACCTCGGGCCTGGACCGTCATCCGCTGGAAGAAGTTCTCGCGGCAAATTTCGACACAACCATCCATGTGCTGGATGGCGTTCACCCAAACGGTCAGCGCGCCCAATGGTTTTCGACTCTCTTCGCCTGGCTGGGTTCGCTTGCTCTACTGACAGGCTTTTTCTTTCTGCAAGTCAAGCTCGTGCAACCGCATGGAGACTGGGCACACACTTCCCTCCTGTATCTTTCCATTTTCATCGAAGTTGGTCTGATCCTGGGCTGGAATTCGCTTTTCAACTAAATTCTCAAAATTTTCGGAGCGTCTACTTGAGTTCGCACAAGAAGCAGACTGAAGTCTGCAATCCGACTTCGAAACAATACTCATTCTCATAAGGTCAACATGTTAGATACAAATCCCAAATTTCTGGCCGACAGATTGTCGGAGGAATACGAACGCCAGCAGGCCTTGTTCGCAGCGCAGCCCGCCATCGTGCAGCGTTTCCTTGAGACGCAGGGCAGGCAGATCGCTCAGGCCGTGGTGGACGGCGACTCGCAGGTCAGCTTCTCCCTGCCCGACCGCGTGGTCTGCACACTGGAGAATGTGGCCCAGCCCG
>CALLJA010000338.1 GCA_938008865.1 uncultured Anaerolineales bacterium | reverse complement strand
ATGTCCCTCTTCTCTGAAATCTCCGAACAACCCGAACGCATCCAGGCCCTGCTGGAAAACCAGCGCAAAACCGTCGAAGGGATCGCCGCCGCCATTCGCGGACGTGACATCTCGTATGCCTTCCTGGCCGCGCGCGGCACCTCGGACAACGCGGGGCGCTATGCCAACTACCTGTGGGGTGCGCGCAATGGATTGCCGCTGGCGCTGGCCACGCCTTCGCTGTTCACGTATTACAGGACGCCGCCCAGGTTGAAGAACGCGTTGGTGGTGGGCATCTCGCAATCGGGACAGTCGCCCGACATCGTCAGCGTGCTGGAGGAGGGACGCAAGCAGGGCAGCGTGACCCTGGCCATCACCAACGAGCCCAACTCGCCCCTGGCCTCTGCCGCCGATTTTGTGCTCGACATTCAGGCTGGCCCCGAAAAAGCCGTGGCCGCCACCAAGACCTACACCACCGAATTGATGACCATCGCCATGCTGTCGGTGGCAATGAATGGCAGCAAGGAAGATTGGAAAGACCTGGGTCAGGTGGGCAAGTGGATGAAGCAAACGCTCAAGCAGAACGACCTGATCGAGCAGGCCGCTCAGCGTTACCGTTATATGCGTCAGTGTGTGGTACTCGGGCGTGGATTCAACTATGCCACCGCTTTCGAGTGGGCGCTCAAACTCAAGGAACTGACCTACGTGGAAGCCGAGCCGTATTCATCGGCCGACTTCCAGCACGGCCCCATCGCCATGCTCGAGCGCGGATTCCCCGTCATGGTGGTCGCGCCGCAGGGCAAGGTCTTTGCTTCAATGCTCGACCTGATGGTTCGCCTGCGCAAGGACATCCTGGCCGAGCTGCTGGTCATCTCGAACGCGAAGAAAGCGCTATCTCTGGCGCAGACCCCCATCAGCATCCCCGCCGAAGTTCCCGAGTGGCTGTCCCCGCTGGTGGGCATCCTGCCCGCGCAACTGCTGTCCTATCACCTGACGCGTGCCAAAGGCTTTAACACTGAGGCGCCACGCAGCATCCGCAAGGTGACCGAGACAAAGTAACTCACAGCCAATCATCTTGATTTTGATGTCAACAACGCTGACCCTGTTGCTTTATGGTTGGCGTTGTTCTATAATGGTTTCACTGTTCATGGCCGACCCGATGCCTGCCCCGCCTCCGAAGAGCGACGACCGCCTCCCCTACCGCCTGCGCGGACAGTTGTTATCATCCCCCGAACTGGCCCTCTTCCGCACGCTGACGAGGATGAGCGACGGCCATTACGTGGTCTGCCCCAAGGTGGCCTTGAACGATATCTTCATGATTGTCCGTCCCAACGAGAACGTCCATTATTTCAACAAGATTTTTCGCAAGCACGTTGACTTTCTGCTGTGCGAGCCGCAGAGCATGAAACCCGCCTTTGGCGTAGAGGTGGTCAAACCCATCGCCAAGTCCGAGACGCGCACTGCCGACCAGTTCATGCGGGACCTCTTCCTCGAAGCGGGCATCCCGCTCGTGCATGTGCCCTCCGCCGCGGACTACCTCCTCTCGGACCTGGTCAACCTATTCCAGTTGGCGCTGACCAAATCCAACGCCAGGCCGCGCGCCGATTCCGCCGCCGACTCGGTGCCGATGTGCCCCGTATGCGGGCGGATGATGGTGTTGCGCATTCACCGCGATGGGCCTCAAAAGGGGAGGGAGTATTACGGCTGCATGGACAGTCCGCGCTGCCCTGGCATGGTCCCGTTGCGCTAACCTGTCTGCTTTCCCCTGTCTTGGGTCGCGAGGCGAAGGATTAAAAAAAGCCCCACCTGGTTGGCGGGGCTTGAGTATCTTTTTCAGGCAGTTACGGATTTCCTGCGCCCGTCACGGTTCCCTCGAACACCCAAGGGCCATCTATGGTAATTGCCTCGCGGCGTGCTTCGGAGATGTACTGTTGAGCCTGCTCTTCACTCATGCCTTGTGGCTTTTCCAGGATTTCGATCTCCACCCCGGATAGACCATTGGAGCCAGTTTCAGTACAGGCGATCTTGATACCTAAATTCTTTTCGTCCAGAAGGCTTTGGGCTGCTTCTTCAGTTGTACATCCCTGCGGAAAGGCATGAATGTTCTTAATTGTTAACGAAATTGTTGCGGGAAATTGCATTGCCCCTGCGCCCATAACAAATTGAAGCGTGTCACAACGATAATTTGGTACACTATAGTTTGTTTTCTCCACATTGATATTTCCATCTGAAATTATGGTAATTTGCCCTATCCCGTTATTCAAATTCCTGCTGATCTCAAGACTCTTTGACCCCAGAAGTAAAATCTTATTGCTATCAGTTTGAACAAATCCTTCCCCAACCATCCATTCTCTATTATCTGGGGCTGCAAAACAAATATTAACCTCAAAAAGACTGCCATTAACCCTAAAATTCGAAACGCTCATCTCAATTCCATTTATGGTTTGTGTTTCGATGTCCGCGCTGGCGTATTTCAGTAACGCGCCCCTGGAAATGCTGGAAATGGGCGTGTTCTGCGCGGCAAGGGCGGGTGCATCCTCGGTCTGTTGGGTGGGCGCGACAGTGGCAACTCCTTCCTGCCCGTACGCGGGGGCAAACAGAATGAAAGAGAGACCCACCATAGTTGCCAGGATCAACAGGGCTGCGGTTATTTTTTTCATGCTTTGAAATCCTTTCGTTTCCGGGTTTACCTTGCCATGCAATTATTTAGACCATAAGGCGAATTGAGATTGATGGGAGGCGTGAGCGGCGGGTAGGAGACCGGGGTCGAAACCGAGGCGCTGCCACACACAAGTGCTGGG
>CALLJA010000337.1 GCA_938008865.1 uncultured Anaerolineales bacterium | reverse complement strand
TGTTCCTGATCAACTTCGCCATTGGCGTCGTCACCGGCATCGTGCAGGAATTCCAATTCGGCATGAACTGGTCGGAATACTCGCGCTACGTGGGTGACATCTTCGGCGCCCCGCTGGCCGTGGAAGCCCTGCTGGCCTTCTTCATGGAATCGACCTTCCTGGGCGTGTGGATCTTCGGCGAAGGCAAGGTGCCCGCCAAGGTTCACCTAGCCTCGATCTGGCTGGCCGCGCTCGGCTCAAACCTCTCGGCCATCTGGATTCTGATCGCCAACGGCTTCATGCAGGCTCCGCCCGCCGCTGCATACGTGTTCAACGAAGCCAACGGGCGCCTGGAACTGGTCAACTTCTTTGCCCTGATCGGCAACCCCAAGGCCTGGGTCTTCATCTGGCACACCCTGTCGGACGGGCTGGCCATGGCCGCCTTCCTGATCCTGGCGGTCAGCGCCTATCACCTGCTGCGCAAGCAGAACGTCGATTTCTTCAAGCGCTCCTTCTCGATCGCGTCGGTGGTGGGCCTGGTCGCCAGCGTGCTGATCTTCCTGGGCGGCCACACCATGGGCCAGTATATGAAGGAAGTCCAGCCGATGAAACTGGCTGCGCTCGAAGCCATTTGGGAAACCGAACAGCCCGCCTCCTTCTCCCTGCTGACCATCGGCGACCTGACTGGCAAGCAGGAAGTCTGGTCCCTGCGCATCCCCTACGCCATGAGTTTCCTGGCCTGCAATAACTTCACCTGCGAAGTACAGGGCGTGAACGAACTCCAGGCGCAATACGAGACGCAATACGGCCCCGGCGACTACGTGCCGCTGATGGTCGTCACCTACTGGACCTTCCGCATCATGATGGCCTTTGGTTTCGTGATGATGGGCATTACAGCCTTCTTCGTGTGGGCCAACTCGCGGGGCGACATTACCAATGCCAAGTGGCTGAAGTGGGCACCCTGGGCCCTGGTCTTGCCCTACCTGGCCAACGCCAGCGGCTGGATCCTGACCGAAATGGGCCGCCAGCCCTGGATCGTGTACGGCCTGCTCAAGGTCGAAGACGCCGTCTCCCCCAACCTGACCACCCTCGACCTGTGGATCTCCCTGATCGGCTACACCGCCCTGTACGGCTCCCTGGCCGTTGCGATGGTCTACCTGATGAAGAAATACGCCATCGCCGGGCCCGACGCCGCCATGCACGAATCCGTTGACGTGGCCCCCGCCGCTGTCGGCGCGGACGACTAACCCTGGAGGCTCAACATGTCTTACGAATTTCTCCAAATCCTGTGGTTCATCCTGATTGCCGTCCTGTGGATCGGGTTCCACTTCCTCGAAGGCTTTGACTTCGGCGTGGGTATGCTCCTGCCTTTCGTCGGCAAGACCGACATCGAACGCCGCGCCATCATCAACAGCATCGGCTCGGTCTGGGACGGCAATGAAGTCTGGCTGCTCACCGCGGGCGGCGCGACCTTTGCAGCCTTCCCGCACTGGTACGCCACCATGTTCAGCGGCTTCTACCTGGCCCTGTTCCTGCTGCTGGTCGGCCTGATCTTGCGCGGCATCTCGTTCGAGTACCGCTCCAAGGATGCGGATCCCGCCTGGCGCAACCGCTTCGACTGGATGATTGCCGTCGGTTCCTTCCTGGCCGCCCTGCTGCTGGGTACCGCCTTCGCCAACCTGGCCAAGGGCCTGCCGATCGGCGCCGACATGAACCTGATCGCCCCCAAGTGGCTGCCCAACAACGTGGGCGTGACCCTGACCCTGCTCAATCCCTACGGCCTGCTCGGCGGCCTGACCACCGTGGCGGTCTTCCTGCTGCACGGCGCGAATTTCCTCGCGCTCAAACTTGAAGGCTCCCTGCACACCCGCGTGGTGGACCTCTCGAAAAAACTGTGGATCGCCGCCTCCGTGCTGTACATCGCGCTGGGCATCTGGACCTATGTGTCCAAGTTCTGGGCCAACGGCATGATCGACCCGGGCATCGTCCCGATTGCCGCCGTGGTCATGCTCCTGCTGACGGGTTACTTCATCAACAAGAAAATGGAAGGCTGGGCCTTCATCTCGACCGCACTAAACATCGTGCTCACCCAGGTCACCTTCTTCATGATGACCTTCCCGAACGTGATGCTCTCCAGCACCGACGCCGCCTACTCGCTGACGGTCTTCAACGCCTCGTCTTCGCAGTACACGCTGACGGTCATGAGCGTCGTCGCCCTGATCTTCGTCCCGATCGTCCTCGCCTACCAGGGCTGGACGTACTACATGTTCCGCAAGCGCATCAGCACCGATAAAAAGACCCTGGTCTATTAGTCTCGCAAAAGGCGGAGTGAAATCACTCCGCCTTTCTTTTTTGTGCTTGATGTCACAAATAAATGACGGCATGTAAACCATTTCACCAAAGGAGAAACAATGGCTAAAGTTCTTGTGATCGGTGCGGGGTTCGCGGGCCACACCACCGCCCTCTACCTGGGCAACCAGCTCGGGCGCAAACACGAGGTCACGGTGATGAGCAACCGCGACGTATTCGGCTATGTGCCTTCGTGGGTCTGGGTGGGCGTGGGACACATGAAGCCCGAGCAGACCGTCTTCAAGCTCAAACCCGTCTATGACCGCATGCATGTCAAATTTGTGCATGCGGCGGCAAAGGAAATTCATCCCGACACAGGCGATCAATTCGTGCTCGGCGAGGAGATTGGCACGGGCAGGGAAGTGCGCTTCGATTACGATTATCTCGTCATCGCGCCCGGTCCGCTGCTCAACTTTGCCGGCACGCCCGGTCTCGGACCCGAGAATGGATTCACCCACTCGATCTGCTCCCTGCCTCACGCCGTCAAGACCCGCGACGCCTACCTGGCCCTGTGCGAGCGCATGAAGAAGGGCGA
>CALLJA010000336.1 GCA_938008865.1 uncultured Anaerolineales bacterium | reverse complement strand
AATGTGGCGGTGGGCGAGCAGGTTGGCCCCGAGACCTTCGCCGTCAAGATCGCGGATACCAGCGCCTGGTACGTCGAAACCAGCGACCTGACCGAGCTGGACGTGGTCAAGATCAGCCTGGGCCAATCCGCCGTCATCGTGGCCGACGCCCTGCCCGAGGTCGCCATGAGCGGCACGGTCGATAGTGTGGCGCAGGCCTTCATCCTGCAGAGCGGCGATATCCTCTATAAGGTCAAACTCAAGGTCGAAGACGCGGACCCGCGCGTGTTGTGGGGTATGACCGTCGAGGTCACCTTTGCCGTGAACAAGTAGAACAATTGTTATATTGTATTCGCGCCGAAACGTGCAATAATGAAAATGCTCCGATAAACGGCAAACCCGGGGAAACCCGGCGGCGCAAAGCCATGGACCTGTCGTCGCGCATTATTCGACCACGGCTGCCAGGCTGCCGATAAAAGCAAAACCGTCGAAAGACGGCGACGCAGAGCCCGGCATCTAACATCGGAAACAAAACGATTAGGATCGACCGGCCGTCCGAAAGGTAAAACCAGGGAAACCTGGCGACGCAAAGTCATGGGTCTAAAGTTGACCACAGTCAACCATGACTGCCAGACTGCCGAAGAGTTTCATAGCAGGGATGTCAGCGATGGCATCCCTGCTCACGTTCCGGGACGGGGGATGGGTCCCGTTTCATTGGGTATAATCGAACCCATGAGTGAATCCCGCCAACGCCCGCTTGATCCCGAAGCCAAACCCGACGACCGCGTCGACAACGCCCTGCGTCCGCAAAAGCTGGATGACCTGATCGGTCAGGACCAGGTCAAGGAAAACCTGGCCATCCTGATTGCTGCCGCGCGCGGACGCGGTGAAGCTCTCGACCACGTTCTGTTCTACGGGCCGCCCGGGCTGGGCAAAACCACCCTGGCGCATGTTCTGGCCAACGAGATGGGCGTCAACGTCAAAGTGACGGCGGGTCCCGTCATTGAGCGCGCGGGCGACCTGGCCGCCATCCTCACCAATCTGCGCGCAGGCGACGTGCTCTTCATCGACGAGGTCCACCGCCTGGGCCGCGCCGTGGAAGAGGTGCTGTATCCCGCCATGGAAGATTTTGCGCTGGATATCGTCATCGGCAAGGGACCGTCGGCGCGTTCGATCCGCCTCAAGTTGCCGCGCTTCACCGTGGTTGGCGCGACCACGCGCCTGGCGCTGGTCACGGCTCCATTGCGGGCGCGCTTTGGCGCGGTCTATCGTCTCGATTATTACGACGCGCCCGCTATGCAGTCCATCGTTGGACGCGCCGCGAGTATGTTGAAAGTGGAAGTGGACAAAGGCGGTATCGAAGAGGTGGCCCGTCGCGCGCGCGGTACGCCGCGTGTGGCGTTGCGCCTGCTGCGACGCGTCCGCGATTATGCCCAGGTGCGCGCGGATGGAGTTGTCACCCGCAAGGTGGCGCAGGAGGCGCTCGACCTGTTGCAAGTCGACCCGCTCGGTCTCGACGATGTGGACCGCCGCGTGTTGAAGACCATCATCGAAAAATACAAGGGCGGGCCTGTGGGCCTGAACACCATCGCCGCCTCGATCAGCGAGGAGCAGGACACCATCATGGACGTGGTCGAGCCGTACCTGCTGCAGTTGGGCTTCCTCGACCGAACCCCGCAGGGCCGCGTGGCGACCAAGTCTGCGTATGAGCATCTTGGGCTGGAGTGGAAGGAAGAGGGGCAGCAGAGACTCCTGTAATGTCATTGCGAGGGTGCGGAGCACCCGAAGCAATCTCAAGTATTAAATGAACAGGAGATTGCTTCGTCGGCCTACGGCCTCCTCGCAATGACGGAGTATGATGATGGAAACATTTGGACGCTATATGATGCTTGGCGGTGTGGTGCTGTTCCTGGTGGGAGGTGTGATCTTCCTTGCCGCCAGATTTGGTTTCCCGCTGGGACGCCTGCCTGGAGATATTCG
>CALLJA010000335.1 GCA_938008865.1 uncultured Anaerolineales bacterium | reverse complement strand
TCGAATAAATTGCAACTCACTTGCAACTCAAATATGACCAGCGTGTCACCGCTCGCGATAGGGCTGACCTTAAAATTATGCTATACTGAACCTATGCAAACGCAGGATGAATGGCCCATCTGGGCCGCGTTTCTCAAGCGTTATCAGCTCGATCAACTGACCGCCTGGGTGCTCGAAGCAGGAGGGCCTCTTGTCCTGCTTGGCGCTCAGGCGCTTTATTTTGGCCGCTCCTTCCTGGGCCATCAACACGTCGACCTGTTGGCCCGCGTGCTCGAAGACGAGACCGAGGTGCGCGCCTTCGCCGCCTATCTGCATGGACAGTCCAATGGTTGAGTTATCGGTCATCCTTCTCGCGCTGGTCTTGCTGCTGGCGTTGACCTTCCTGCGCCGCAAGGCTCCACCGTCCACCTTCCGCGTCATCCCGGCCCTGAAACGCCTGTATCGCGTCATCGGTTTGAGCGTGGAAGACGGCACCCGCCTGCACGTTTCGTTGGGCCGCGGCGGGCTTTTGAGCGGCCGCGGCGGCGCATCCCTGGCGGGCCTGGCCATGCTGCGGCATCTTACCGAGCGCACCTCGGTTAGCGACAATCCGCCGGTCGCCACAGCTGGTGACTCTGCGCTGGCCGTACTGACGCAGGACTCGCTCAAGGCCGGTTACCAGGCTGCCAACGCCGACGACCTGTACCTGCCTTCCACCGGCCGCCTGAGTGGACCGACGCCCTTCTCTTATGCGGCAGGCGCGATGCCGGTCGTGCGCGGAGAAAATGTCTCGGCTAACGTGCTGGCAGGCGACTTCGGTCCCGAAGTGGCCCTGATCGCCGAGGCGGCCGAACGTTCCAGCGTCCCCACTCTGGGCGGCACCGATGACCTCTCGGCGCAGGCTGTTCTGTATGCCGTGGCTGAGGAACCGCTGATCGGCGAGGAGCTGTTTGCGGCGGGCGCATATCTCGGCGCGGGTCCGGCGCACGACGCCAGCCTGACCGTGCAAGACATCCTGCGCTGGCTGTTGATTCTCTTCCTGTTGGGCGGTGCGGCCCTGAAAGTGCTGGGGGTGTTCTGATGAAGTACGTATCGGCTTTCTTCGCAATTGCCTTTGGCGCGCTAGTATTGGCTGGATATTTCGTGCCGGCCCTGGCGCCTGTTCAATCGCTGCTGATCCAGTGGGCGGGCATCCTCCTGTCCATCGCGGCGCTGCTCGGGGTGTTCAACCTCATCACCGTACACGGCGAGAAGATCCGCGGCCGCGAACAGGGTAGCGGGTACAGCACCCTGCTTCTTGTCTCACTGATCGTCACCTTCTTCCTGGGCCTGGCGCTCGGCCCCGCGCACCCGGTTATGCAGGCGGCGGTCAACGGCATCATCCTGCCGGTCGAGGCTTCGCTGATGGCCATCCTGAGTGTCACGCTGACTTATGCCGCCATCCGCCTGCTGCGCCGCCGCGTGGACCTGATGAGCGTGGTCTTCCTCGCCTTCGTCCTGGTCATCCTGGCGGGTTCGTTGTCGCTGCCCTTGATCGGGGAGATTCCCCTGCTGGGCGACACCCTGCGCCCGTGGATCGTGCAGGCCCTGGCGTTGGGCGGCGCGCGCGGAATCCTGATCGGTGTGGCGCTTGGCGCGTTGACCACCGGCCTGCGTGTGCTGCTGGTCATGGATCGCCCGTACGGGGGGAAATAATGGCCGACATCAAATGTAACATTTGCGGGACGATGAACCCGCCTGCCAATACAATTTGCCAGACTTGCGGCGCTTCGCTCTCGCAGGGCGGCGACTCGATTCAGCCTGGGCAGATGCCCACCCGTCAGCCCACCTCTGAACTGGAACCGGTCCTGCCAGATTGGCTGCGCAACGCGCGCGACGCTTCACAAGACCAACCCTCCCCCGAAAAGGAACTCCCACCGTCTGCCCCGCCCATGAGCGCTCCCTCGGCTGCCTCGGACCTGTTGGCGGGCCTGCGTGCCCAAGCCGAAGACGATGATGAAGAGATTCCCGATTGGTTGGCGGGTATCACTGGCGCGGAGACTGGCAAGAAAAAGACCCAGCCCGAGGTTAGCGGCTCCCGCCGCGTGGAGTTGGGCAGCCCAAGCAAGCCAGAGTCGGTCCAGGAATCTGAGGAATTACCTTCGTGGCTTTCCAGCCTTTCGGCCCCGCAGGAACCCGTCCGCGACGAACTCGGCGACTGGTTCAAGCAGGCCGATGTGGCCGTTGCCCCGTCCGAAGCGGCGCCCGCCAGTGTGCCGCCCTTTGGCTCGGTCTCCGAACCCGCCCCCAGCGCGGAAACATCCTCCGCCGACTGGCTGAGCGGGTTGCAGTCTGATTCATCCATCTCCGCCGAGCCGACCCCCAAGGATACTGCGCCGTTTGCCGACGTGGATCTGCCCGACTGGCTGAAAGGCGAGGAACCCTCTACACCCGCGCCCGCCGCCAGCACGGCTATGCC
>CALLJA010000334.1 GCA_938008865.1 uncultured Anaerolineales bacterium | reverse complement strand
GCTGACCTACGCGGGCAGCCTGGAAAACCTCAAGGATCTGCCTAACGCGGAACGCCACACTTTTGTGCAGGGTGACATTTGCGATCGCGAACTCATCCCCCAACTCTTACGCCAACATCAGATCGATACCATTGTCCACTTTGCGGCTGAGTCGCACGTGGACCGTTCGATCCTTGGGCCTGAACCGTTCATCCAGACCAATGTGTTCGGCACGTTCAACCTGC
Source organism: uncultured Anaerolineales bacterium (assembly GCA_938008865.1). GTDB lineage: Bacteria > Chloroflexota > Anaerolineae > Anaerolineales > Villigracilaceae > JACPVF01. The sequence continues at coordinate 5,996 of CALLJA010000334.1, read as the reverse complement.
TCGAATCAGCGCGCAAGGTCTGGCTGGAGGAGGGTCTTCTTCCCAGGGATCAGGTCCGCTTCCACCACGTCTCCACGGACGAGGTCTACGGCACATTGAAACCGACCGACCCCGCCTTCTCTGAGACGACCCCCTATGCGCCCAATTCGCCCTATGCTGCGTCGAAGGCTTCCAGCGATCTTATTGCGCGTTCGTATCTCCACACCTACGGCCTGCCCGTCACGATCTCGAACTGCTCGAACAACTATGGGCCGTATCAGTTCCCCGAGAAACTCATCCCGCTGATGATCTTGAACGGCATGACGGGTAAACCCTTGCCCGTGTACGGCGACGGCCAACAGATTCGCGATTGGCTGTACGTGGAGGATCACTGCGAGGCCATTCACCTGATCCTGGACAAGGGGCAGGTCGGCGAGACTTATAACATCGGCGGCGGAAATCAGCCCGCCAACCTGACCATCATTGAGACCATCTGCGACATGCTGGACGAGTTCCAGCCTGCCTCGGCCAATCTCCCGCACAGCCAACTCATCACCTATGTAGCCGACCGCCCCGGACATGACCGCCGTTATGCGATGAACATCGAAAAGATCCAGCGCGAGTTGGGATGGTCGCCGCGTCACTCGTTGAGCGACGGCCTGCGCGACACGGTCGAGTGGTACCTGTCCAACTCCGCGTGGATGGACGCCATCCAGAAGCAGCGCGACTACCAGAAGTGGGTCGACCAGAATTATCAGAAACGGGAGAAATGACCATGAAGGGAATCATCCTGGCGGGCGGGCGCGGAACGCGTCTCAACCCGCTGACACTCGTCATGAGCAAGCAGTTGCTGCCTGTCTACGACAAACCGATGGTGTACTACCCCCTGTCGATGTTGATGCTGGCGGGCATTCGCGAGATTCTGGTCATCAGCACGCCCGAGGACCTGCCCAACTTCCAGCGTTTGCTGGGAGACGGGAGCCAGTGGGGGCTGAGATTCAGCTATGCCGAGCAGGACCAGCCGCGGGGCCTGGCCGATGCCTTCCGCGTCGGCGCGGATTTCATCGGCGGAGATTCCGCCTGTCTCATCCTAGGCGACAACATCTTCTTCGGTCACGGCTTGCCCGAGATGCTGCGCCGTGCAGCCGCTCTGGAGCAGGGCGCGTTGATCTTTGCCTACGCGGTGCGCGATCCCGAGCGTTACGGCGTGGTGGACTTCGACTCGAATGGCCTGGTGCTCAGCCTCGAAGAGAAACCTGCCAAGCCCAAGTCGAATTATGCCGTGCCAGGTATTTACTTCTACGACTCCAAAGTGGTCGAGCTGGCTGCGAACCTCCAACCCTCGAAGCGCGGCGAGTTGGAGATCACCGACCTCAACCGCTTGTACCTCGAACGTGGCGAACTGCATGTGGACATCCTTGGGCGTGGCGTGGCCTGGCTGGACGCGGGCACGCACGAGTCGTTGCTGCAATCGGCGGGCTTTGTGCAAGCCGTGCAGGAACGCCAGGGCATGATGATCTCCTGCCCCGAGGAGATCGCTTATCGTATGGGCTACATTAACAAAGACCAACTGCGCGAACAGGTCAGCGGCATGGCCAACAACGGCTACACCGACTACCTGCGTCGCCTGCTGGAGCAACGCTCGTGAAGATCGTCCTCTTCGGCGGCAAACTGGGACAACTCGGCTGGGAACTGCGCCGCACACTGGCGCCCCTGGGCGAGGTCGTGGCCGTGGACCGCGACGACCTGGACCTGCGGGATGCCTCCGCGCTGGCGGCCTTCCTGCGCGAGCAAGCCCCGCAGTTGATCGTCAACGCCTCGGCCTACACCGCCGTCGACCGCGCCGAAACGGAGCGGGACCTGGCCTTTGCTATCAACGAGCAGGCCCCGCGCGTCATGGCCGAGTCCGCTCGCGCGTTGGGCGCGGGCTTGATCCATTACTCCACCGATTACGTCTTCGACGGGACGCTCGGCCGACCTTATGTCGAAGACGACACGACCAACCCGCTCAGCATCTATGGACGCAGCAAACTGGGGGGTGAGCAGGCCATTCAGGCGGCAGGCTGCGCGCATCTCATCTTCCGCACGGCCTGGGTCTTCAGCACGCGCGGCGACAGTTTCATCACCAAGACCCTGCAATGGGCGCGGCAAAAGACCGAGTTGCGCGTCGTGGATGACCAGGTCAGCAACCCCACCTGGGCGCGGATGCTGGCCGAGGCCACGTCCATGCTGCTGGCGCAGGGCGCGGGAGATGTGCCTGCTTACGTGGGCGAGAAGAGCGGGCTGTATCATCTGGCAGGCTGGGGATTTGCCTCCCGTTACGAGTGGGCGCAGCAGATTCTCGCCAACGATCCTAAACGGACCGAGCAATTGGTCCAGATCCTTCGGCCCGCCCGCACCGACGAGTTCCCCGCCCCCGCCGAGCGTCCGCTCTTCTCCGCGCTGGATTGTTCGCATTTCGAGCGGACCTTCGGCTTGCGCCTGCCGCCCTGGCAGGAAGCCTTACAGCGCTGCATGGAAAGTTGAAAAGAAACACGTCTGCGGCGGCCCAAAATGGCCGCCGCAGCGATTTTACGGGGGGGGAGCGGGCGGACTTTTGAAATGGAATTGATAACCCCATCCCTGCGCCGCAAAAGTATAATGATTTCGACACGATAAACGCCTTGAAATCGCTTATTGTTGCGATGAATCAAAAAGGAGAGCGCCCATGAAATTCCCCCATACCCACTGGAAACGCATCTTTTCCCTGATCGGGCTGTTTGTCCTGGTCTTTTCGGTGAGCCAGCCCACCGTCCAGGCAGACGCCCGCTCCCAGTCCCCGGCGGAGAGCGGCCCGCAGCCGATCGTCCTGCGCCCGGTTCGGATGGGCATCAGCACGCCGCATCCTCCCCAGACGACCCCGCCCGAGGAGGCCGCCGCGCCGCAGCCCGCTACGGATGTCTCCGCTTCGGCCCTGCCCGCGCCCATCCTCAATTTCGACGGCCTCAAAGACACGGATAACCTGCAAAGCATCGGCACCCAGCGCCTGGTCATTCCGCCCGACACCAACGGGGACATCGGCCCGAGCCATTACATCCAGGTGGTCAACAACCTGCAACGTGTATCGAGCCCGACGACCTCGCAAGAATTGCTCACCACCACCATCAGCAAGATCTTCGAGAACTTTGGCGGGCTGTGCGAGAACAACGACGACGGTTCCCCAATCGTCCTGTACGACCACCTGGCCGACCGCTGGTTGCTCAGCCAGATGGCGCGCGATGCGGTCGCCCCGGGTTTTGAGTATCACCAGTGCGTGGCGGTCTCCACCACGCCCGACCCGGTGAGCGACCCGTGGTTCCTGTACGACTTCCAGGTTATCACGCCCAGCGCCGACCTGTACACCACGCCGCGCATGGCGGTCTGGATGGACGGTTATTACCTGGCCCTCGACCAGTGGAAGTACAACCCCAGCACCGGCGGCTGGAATGCAGCCGGGCAGGGCGCGGCCGTTCTCGAACGCGAAAAGATGCTGCTTGGCCAGAATGCCCGCATGATCTACTTCAACCTGGCCAATTCGCACCCACAGCTGCGTTACATGGTCCCCGCCGACTTGGACGGTTTCCCGCCACCCCTCGACACGCCCGGCCTCTTCCTGCAAGTGGACGATACCGATCGCGGCGCGACTGCCGACCAGTTGGAGATCTGGCAGTTGGACGTCACCTGGGACACCGAACTGGCCGCCTGGGGCAAGGCCAAGGACCTGGCTGTGGATACGTTCGATTCCAAGTTCACCTGCAGCCCGACCTCCTACGATTGCATCCCGCAGCCCGGAGCCACCACCGACCAGTACCTGGACGCCGTGGCTGAACGCCTGATGTACCGCGTGCAGTATCGCTACATGAACGACGCCGGGCATCTGATCCTCAACCACACCGTGGATGCAGGTTCGGGACGCGCTGGTGTGCGCTGGTATCACCTCCAGACCGACGCCCTCCAGGAATGGATGGTGGCCGACCAGGGCACCTACGCCCCCCTCGACGCCCACCACCGCTGGATGGGCAGCGCCGCCATGGACGCCAGCGGCAACATCGCCGTGGGATATTCCGTAGCGAGTTCCACGCTCTTCCCCTCCATCCGCTACACCGGGCGCTTGTCCACCGACACGCCGGGAACGATGGATCTGGGTGAAGTGACCGTAGTAAGCGGCAGCGGCCTGCAGACCGATACCTCCAGCCGTTGGGGCAGCATCAGTTCCATGGCTGTGGACCCGGTCGACCAATGTACCTTCTGGTACACGAACCAGTACGTCAAGACCTCGGGCGCCAAGACCTGGGAGACCAAGATCGTCAAATTTGATCTTGGCGCGGGCACCTGTTCCACCCCCGCCACCACCACCATCAGCGGCACCGTGTTGGACGCGCTCTCCGGCCAGCCCATTGAGGGCGCTACCGTCACCACCAACACAGGCTACATGGCCAAGACCGGCGCGGACGGCATCTACACTCTCAAAGGCCTGCCCACCGACGCCGTCACCGTTACGGCCAACGCCATCGGGCATACCGAAGCCTCGCAACCCGCCACTCCGCCCGCCGTGGACGTGGACTTCCACCTGGCCCGCTCGTCCGACGACTACAACGGCGCGACGGTCATCAGCGGCATCCCGTTCCTCGACGTCAGCGATACCACCATCGCCACCTCGGCCCTCGATGACCCCACCGTGACCGCCTGCGGCCTGGGCGCGGGCAGCGCCACCCTGTGGTACAAGTTCACGCCCACCGCCACCCAGCTGGTCTACATCGACACCTACGCCTCGGACTATGATACCTTCATCGCGGTCTGGACCGGTGCGCGTGGCAGCCTCTCGCCCGTGGCCTGTAACGACAACGCCGGCAGCGGCGAGCAATCGGCGCTGACCCTCTCGGCCGTAAAGGACACCGAATACTACATCGAGGTCGGCCAGTCCACTACCACTGCCCCGACCGGCGGCGCGCTCAAATTCCACCTGGTCACCTTTGCCGATGTGCCTGGCAATTTCTGGGCCTGGCGTTACGTGGAAGGTCTATACGACGCCAAAATCACCGGTGGGTGCAGTACTACTCCGTTGCGATACTGTCCAAGCGCCGCGGTGACGCGCGACCAAATGGCGGTTTTCCTATTGCGCGCAGAGCATGGCTCCAGTTACACTCCGCCCCCCGTGGGAGACAGCACGGGCTTTACCGACGTGCCGACCAACTACTGGGCGGCGGCCTGGATCAAGCAACTGGCGACGGAAGGTATCACGGCTGGCTGTGGTGATGGGATTTACTGTCCGAGTAGAGCCGTGACTCGCGACCAGATGGCCGTCTTCCTCCTGCGAGCAAAATATAGCGCCTCTTATGTGCCTGGCGCAGCGAGTGGAGTGTTTGCCGATGTGCCGATCAGCCATTGGGCATCGGCTTGGATCGAGAAACTGGCTGAAGATGGGATTACCAGTGGCTGCGGCGGTGGGAATTACTGTCCATCGTTGGTGGTTTCGCGCGACCAAATGGCTATTTTCCTCGACAGGACCTTTGGAATTCCTCCCCTGCCATAAGTGTAAACTCGTACCAAAACTATAACTTGACCGCCGTATCGGAACAAATGAGCGTTGGCTTAAGGCCAATGCTCATTTGTTTATGTGAATATGTTTCAGGGTCATGTGTAGATGATGTGCAGAATCCGCACAGGGGTTATATATGAGCCAATAATTCAAGATCGGCTGCCAGTGGGACATATCTATCACCATGTTATCTGGGTACGGCGGTACCGCGTTAGCGTATGGACAGTGTCCGCTTGTGGCCCGCTTCCGGGCGACCCTGAATGTGGGCGGGATCGCGGCCTTCGAGCAGACCGCCCGCGAGACGCTGTTTTGATTCGCTGGGGCAACCGACCCTTACCCGCCCTGTACCGCGCTCCGCACCTCTTGTAAGACCTCCCCGCCTTCGCACTTCGCCAGTTCATCGAACAACCGCAGCACGGACTTGACCACCCCCGCGTGTGGCGCGATCTGGCGGGCTTTT
>CALLJA010000333.1 GCA_938008865.1 uncultured Anaerolineales bacterium | reverse complement strand
AAAACTGGTGCAGAAATTATGTGGGAGTGTCTGGTGCGCGAAGGCGTGGAGGTGGTCTTTGGCTATCCTGGCGGCGCGAACATGCCGATCTACGATGCCATGCTCAATTACCCGATCCACCATGTGCTGGTGCGGCACGAGCAGGGCGGGGCGCACATGGCTGACGGATACGCGCGCGCCTCGGGCAAGGTCGGTGTAGCGATGGGTACCTCGGGCCCTGGTGCGACCAACCTGGTGACAGGCATTGCCACGGCCATGATGGATTCGTCGCCCGTGGTGTTCATCACGGGACAGGTGGCCGCGCATTTGATCGGCGGCGACGCCTTCCAGGAGATTGACGTGACGGGCATCACCCTGCCCATCACCAAGCACAACTATCTGGTGACCCGCGCCGACGAGATCGCCGAAGTGGTGCGCGAGGCTTTTTACATCGCCCGCAGTGGACGCCCTGGCCCCGTGCTGATCGACATCTGCAAGAATGCGCAGATCGAGCAGACCGAGTTCATCTATCCCGAGGAAGTGAAATTGCTCGGCTATCAACCGCCCGCCCGCGCTCCGCAGGCTGACCTCGAAAAAGCCGTGCGTTTGATCGAGAAGGCCAAGCGCCCCGTCATTTTGTGCGGACATGGCGTGATCGTCTCGGGCGCGGAAGAGGCGCTGCTGCATTTCGCCACCAAGACGCAGACGCCCGTGGCCAGCACCCTGCTGGGACTGGGCGCCTTCCCCGCCTCGCATCCGCTGGCGTTGGGCATGATGGGCATGCACGGCGAGGCCCACACCAACCTGGCCATCCAGAACTCGGATTTGATCCTGGCCTTCGGCATGCGCTTCGACGACCGCGTGACGGGCAACCTGAAGACCTACGCGCCCAAGGCCAAGAAGATCCACGTGGAGATCGACCCGTCGGAAGTACACAAGAATGTGCATGTCGACCTGCCGCTGGTCGGCGACTTGAAGAATGTGGTCAGCGACCTGGTGCCGATGGTCGATGAGTACGACCACGACGAGTGGCTGAACGAGATCAACGGTTGGAAATCCGAGGCCGACGAGCGCTCGATCATGAACTGGCCCGAGGACGGCAAGCTGTACGTGGCGCATCTCGTCCACGACCTGTGGAAGGCCACGGGCGGCGGCGCGATCATCACCACCGACGTGGGCCAGCACCAGATGTGGACGGCGCAATATTACGCGCTCGAAAAGCCGAACCGCTGGATCACCTCGGGTGGCTCGGGCACGATGGGCTTCGGCCTGCCCTCCGCGATCGGCGCGTGGTTCGCGAACAAGGACCAGGAGATCTGGGCCATCGCAGGCGACGGCGGTTTTCAGATGACCGCTGCCGAGTTGACCACCGCCGTGCAGGAAGGCGCCAACGTCAAGGTGGCGATCATGAACAACAACTTCCTGGGCATGGTGCGCCAGTGGCAGGAATTCTTCTTCGAGAAGCGCTACTCGGCCGTGAACATGGTTTCGCCCGATTTCGTCAAGCTGGCCGACGCGCACGGAGTCCCCGCCCGCCGCGTGACGACCCGCGAGGAAGTGGACGAGGCCATCCAGTGGGCGCGTCAGACGCCTGGTCCTGTGGTGCTCGAATTCCGCGTGGAGAAGGAAGACGCCGTGTACCCGATGGTGCCCGCGGGCGCGTCGCTCGACCAGATGCTGCGCAGGCCTGTGAAAGAGTAAAGGAGAGAAAAATGCAATACACATTTATCGCATTGGTCGAAAACAAACCTGGCGTGTTGAACCGCGTGGCTTCGCTGTTCCGCCGCCGCAACTTCAACATCGAGTCGCTGGCGGTCGGGCGCACCGAAAAGCCCGAGGTCTCGCGCATGACCATGGTCGTGGACTGTCCCAACGGCGACGTGGACGCGCACAAGATCGAGGCCAACCTGTACAAGCTGGTCAACGTGATCGACGTGCAGGACGTCTCGCGCCAGCCGTCCGTGACGCGCGACATGGCGCTGATCAAGGTCAAGGCCGCGCCCGAGAAACGCGCCGAGGTCAACAGCCTGGCGTCCATCTTCCGCGCCCGCATCGTCGACGTGGCGACTGATTCCGTCATCGTGGAAGTGACGGGCACCGAAGAGAAGATCGAAGGCATGGTCGAGCTGCTGCGTCCGCTGGGCATCATGGAAATGGTGCGTACAGGCCAGATCGCGATGACGCGCGGCGCAAACGCGGGCGTCCGCCGCATGCCTGGCATGGAAGATAACGGCTACGAGTACGACCTCGAAGCCGCGGAGATGCTGCCGTAATTACCACGTCATTGCGAGGGCGGCGTTCGTCCGCCCGAAGCAATCTCATGGTACCTATAAACACAAAATTTGCATGTGCGAGGAGATTGCTTCTCGCAGACTCGCAATGACATAAAAGGAGAATTTATCATGGCAAGAATCAATTTCGGTGGTGTGGAAGAGGAAGTCGTTACGCGCGGGGAATTCCCGCTGGAGAAGGCGCGCGAAGTGTTGAAGGATGAGGTCGTGGCGGTGCTCGGCTACGGCGTGCAGGGCCCCGCCCAGGCGATGAACATGCGCGATAACGGGATCAAGGTCATCGTCGGGCAGCGCCAGGGGACCAAGAACTGGGATCGCGCCGTCGCCGATGGCTGGGTGCCAGGCGAGACGCTTTTCCCGGTCGAAGAAGCCGCCGAGCGCGGCACCGTCATCCAGTTCCTGCTTTCGGACGCGGGTCAGCGCTCACAGTGGCCGAAGATCGTCGAGTGCCTGAACGAAGGCGACATGCTGTACTTCTCGCACGGCTTCGCGGTCACCTTCAAGGACGACACGGGCGTGGTCCCGCCGCCGCACGTGGACGTGGCCCTGGTCGCGCCGAAGGGATCGGGCACCAGCGTGCGCCGCAACTTCCTGGCGGGCAGCGGCATCAACGCCAGCTACGCCGTCCACCAGAATTACACGGGCAAGGCGGACGAGCGCGCCATCGCGCTCGGCATCGCCATCGGTGCGGGCTATTTGTTCCCGACCACCTTCGAGAAGGAAGTCTACAGCGACCTGACGGGGGAGCGCGGCATTTTGATCGGTGCGCTCTCGGGCGTGATGGAGGCCCAGTACAACGTGCTGCGCAAGAATGGACATTCGCCGTCCGAGGCCTTCAACGAGACGGTCGAGGAACTGACCCAGTCGCTGATCCGCCTGGTGGGCGAGAATGGCATGGACTTCATGTACGCCAACTGCTCGACCACCGCCCAGCGCGGCGCACTCGACTGGCATCCGCGTTTCCGCGATGCCGTGGAGCCCGTGTTCGAGGCGCTGTACGAATCGGTCAAGACGGGCAACGAAGCCCGCATCACGCTGGAGGCCAATAGCCGCGACGATTATCGCGAACAGCTCGAAAAGGAACTTGGCTACTTCCGCGACTCTGAAATGTGGCGCGCTGGGGCGGCAGTTCGTTCATTACGCCCTGAAAACTGGCAGAAGTAATTGGTAAGCGGTAATTTGTAATTACCAATCACCATTTACCGATCTTAGGAGTTTGTATGAGCAATTACGTCAAAATTTTCGACACCACTTTACGCGATGGTGAACAATCCCCCGGCGCGACGATGACTTCGGCGGAAAAACTGGAGGTGGCGCGCTCGCTGGCCCGTTTGGGCGTGGACGTCATCGAGGCGGGTTTCCCTGCCGCCTCTCCCGATGACCTGGAGGCCGTGCGCCGCATCGCCGTCGAGGTGGGGAATCCGCCGCGGGGACAGGAGCAGGCCAAGGTCCCGACCATTGCGGGACTGGCGCGTGCCAACAAATCGGATATTGACAAAGCCTGGGAGGCGGTCAAGGATGCCGCGCATCCGCGCATCCACACCTTCCTGGCCACATCCCCGATCCACATGAAGCACAAGCTGAAGATGGATCCCGAAGAAGTGGTGCAACGCGTTTCGGAGATGGTCGCGTATGCCAGGTCGTTGTGCGCCGATGTGGAGTTCAGCCCTGAGGATGCGGGCCGCTCCGACCCCGAGTTCCTGTACGTGGTGCTGGGCGAAGCCATCAAATCGGGCGCGACCACGCTCAACATCCCCGACACGGTCGGCTATACCACGCCTGACGAGTTCTACGCGCTGATCAAGGGCATCATCGAGAAAACGCCTGGCATGCACGATGGCATCACCGTCTCGGTGCACTGCCACGATGACCTGGGCCTGGCCACAGCCAACACGTTGGCGGGCATCCGCGCGGGGGCGCGTCAGGCAGAGGTGACCATCAACGGCATCGGCGAACGCGCGGGCAACACCTCGCTCGAAGAGGTCGTCATGGCGCTCAAGACCCGCCATCCCGTGTTCGAGTTGGAGACGGGCATCGAGACGACGCAGATCGCGCGCGTCAGCAAGCAGGTCAGCAATTACACGGGCATGGTCGTCCAGCCGAACAAGGCCATCGTGGGTGCGAACGCCTTCGCGCACGAGGCGGGCATCCATCAGGACGGCATGTTGAAGCACAACCAGACCTACGAGATCATGCGCCCCGAGGACGTGGGCGTCAACCAGACCAAGCTGGTGCTGGGCAAGCATTCGGGACGTCATGCCTTGCGCACGCGTCTGGCCGAGATGGGTCACTCACTCGACGAAGCCGAACTGGACAAGGCCTTTGCGCGTTTCAAGGAGCTGGCCGACCGCAAGAAGGTCATCACCGACCTTGACCTCGAAGCGCTGATCGCTGACGAGTTCTATCGTCCGCGCGATGTGTTCTATCTGGAAGGCTTGCAGGTCTCGTGCGGCACACTGGGCATGCCCACCGCCACCGTCCGCCTGCGTGGACCTGACCGCACGGTCCACAACTTCGCCTCGATGGGCACGGGTCCCGTTGACGCGACCTACAAGGCCATCGACGCCATCGTCCAGACCCCGTGCAAGCTGCTGGAGTTCAACATCCACGCCATCACCGAAGGTATCGACGCGCTGGGTGAGGTCACCGTCCGCATCCAGGGCGAGAACGGCCAGCACACGATGGACGCGCAAAGCGAAGTCGAATATCCGCGCGTCTTCGGCGGCCACGGCGCCGACACCGACATCATCGTCGCCAGCGCCAAGGCCTATATCAACGCCCTCAACAAACTCATCATTGCCAAGACGGAAGGCACGCAGCCTGTCCAGAATGATTTTGGCGTGATGCTGGGATAAGAAAAAGGAGAGACTACCATGACCACTCAGAATGAAGAACGCGACGTTTTCGCCACCCATTGCTTTGACCCGTTCCCCGAGCCGCAGACCATCCCCGCTGGCTGGGACACGAGCGTCTTTTCCGCCCCTCAGCCTGCTTCCGCTATGGAAGAGGATGACTCAGCCCAGGGCTAAATGTCATTGCGAGGAGCGATAGCGACGAAGCAACCGCATGTCTGATATTTACTTGAGATTGCTTCGGGCGGACGAACACCGCCCTCGCAATGACGTAGAAAACGATTATGCCAAAGACACTTTTCCAAAAAATCTGGGACTCGCACGTTGTCGCTGAACAACCCGATTCACCAGCCGTCCTGTACATTGACCTGCACCTCGTGCACGAGGTCACCTCACCGCAGGCTTTCACGGGTCTGCGCCAGCGCGGATTGAAAGTCCGCCGCCCCGACAAGACCCTCGCCACGATGGACCACTCCATCCCGACCACGCCCATCGACGTCCCGATTACGGATGTGCTGGCCGCCGCCCAGATCAAGCAGATGGAGACCAACGCCGCCGAGTTCGGCATCACCCTGCATGGCATGACCAGCCCGCACCGCGGCATCGTCCACGTCATCGGCCCCGAGCTGGGACGCACCCAGCCTGGCATGACCATCGTCTGCGGCGACAGTCACACCGCCACGCACGGCGCGTTCGGCGCGCTGGCCTTCGGCATCGGCACCTCCGAGGTCGAGCATGTGCTCGCCACACAGTGCCTGCTGCAAAAGAAGCCCAACACCTACGAAGTCCGCGTGGACGGCAGGCTCGGCGCGGGCGTTTCGGCCAAGGACATCATCCTGGCGCTGATCGCGAAGATCGGCGTCGGCGGCGGGACGGGGCACGTCTTCGAGTACACGGGCGAAGCCATCCGCGGCTTGACGATGGAACAACGTATGACCATCTGCAACATGTCCATCGAAGGTGGCGCCCGCGCGGGCATGGTCGCTCCCGATGACAATACCTTCGAGTATCTGTCGGGCCGCGAGTTCGCGCCCAAGGGCGCGGACTGGGACAAGGCCGTCGCCAAATGGCGCGCCCTGCCCAGCGACGAAGGCGCGA
>CALLJA010000332.1 GCA_938008865.1 uncultured Anaerolineales bacterium | reverse complement strand
CGGCAGCGCGCAGCGGATGTTGGGATCGGCCGCTTTGGCGGAATCCACTTTGTTCCGCAGCACGTCCAACTGGGACGCGTAGGCGGCCAGTAACTCGCGCGCCTGGGCCTGCCGTTCCTCCTTGCGCTTCTGGCGGTCCTTCGCGCCCTGACCGATGACCTTGATCTGGGTGTATATTTGCTGGTAGTCGATGGGCATGGCTGCCTTTAGAACATTTGTACAAAATTTTACCGACAAACACATGAAAACACAAGCGGGAACTTTTTGGGGCCTGGTTCGTCTTGTCTGCATGAACAGTCAATCAAAGGAGTACACCATGAAAAAGTTTTACACCCTGATCGCCGCCCTGCTCGTGATGGCGACCCTGTTGAGCGCCTGCGGGGCCGCCCCGTCTGCGCAAGCGGCCCGCACCCTGAGCGTGAACGGCACGGGCACCATCAGCCTGACGCCCGATATCGCCTACATCTACCTGGGCGTGCATTCCGAAGACCCGAGCGCCTCGGAGGCAGTGGCCAGCAATAATGCGCAGACCCAGAAGGTGATCGACGCGCTCAAGAACCTCGGCATCGACGAGAAGGACATCCGCACCACCAACTTCAGCATCTGGCCGTCCACGCAGTACAGCCCCGACGGCCTCCAGACGGGCACCACCTATATGGTCGATAACACCGTCTACGTGACCATCCGCGACCTGGCCAAGCTGGGCGACCTGCTCGACAGCGTCATCAAAGCGGGCGCGAACACCGTCAACAGCATCCAGTTCGACGTGGCCGACAAGACCGAGGCCCTCAAACAGGCCCGCGACGAGGCGGTCAAGAACGCCGAAGCCCAGGCCGGGGAACTGGCCCAGGCGGCGGGCGTAACCCTCGGCGACGTGCAAACCATCGGCTTCTACGACAGCGTCCCCAGCCCCGTGTATGAGGGCGGCAAGGGCGGCGGCGGAGCCATGGCGGCGGACATCGCGGTGCCGATCCAGCCCGGGCAGATGACCCTGACCGTCACCGTCAGCATGACCTACGCGATCAAATAACCCAAACCATCTGGACCCTGAGCCTGCCTCCGTTATCCCTGACGGGACTTTGGAGGCAGGCTTTTTGCCCCCTGCCTCCACCGCCCCTATCGGGGCATCTCCCCCAAATACGACATCAAGATTTTGAATAATTATCCAGCCCTTCCCCTATCGTATTTGGGGGAGGACGGGAGGGGGCGTTATAATCCGACCAACTTTTCCAAAGGAGTCGTTTCCATGCTCAAAGTCGGATACATCGGCCTGGGGCTGATGGGCAAGTCCATCGCCCGTAACATCCTCAAGGCGGGCTTCCCCGTGGTGGTCCACAACCGCTCGCGCCCCGCCGTGGATGACCTCGTCGCAGAAGGCGCGGCCGCCGCATCCTCGCCCGCCGAGGTCGCCGCACAGGTGGACGTGGTCTTCACCAACCTGCCCGATTCGCCAGACGTGGAGCAGGTGGCGCTCGGCGAGAACGGCATCATCCGGGGCGCGCACCCCGGCCTGGTGATGGTCGATAACTCCACCATCAAGCCCGCCGTCGCCCGTGCCATCGCGGCGGAACTGGCCAGGGTCGGCGTACAGGCGCTGGACGCGCCCGTCTCGGGCGGCGACATCGGCGCGCGCAATGCCACGCTGACCATCATGGTCGGCGGCGAAGCCTCCGCGCTGGAGAAGGTCATGCCGGTCTTCCAGGCCATGGGCAAGACCATCACCCACGTCGGCGATGCGGGCGCGGGGCAGGTGGCCAAGGCCGCCAACCAGATCATGGTCGCGGCGCAGATGGTGGCGATGGGCGAACTGCTGGTCTTCGCCAAGAAGGCGGGCGTGGATCCGCGCAAGGTGGTGGACGCCATCAAGGCGGGCGCCGCCCAGTGCTGGACTCTGGACGTCAAGCCGCCGCGGCTCTTCGATGGCAACCGCGCCCCGGGCTTCAAGGCTCACATGCAGCTCAAGGATTTGCACATCGTCCTCGACACCGCGCGCGAGTACGGCATCCCCGTCACGTCGGCGGAGGAACACACCCGCCTGTACGAGCAGATGATCGAACTCGGCATGGGCAGCCTGGATAATTCCGCCGTGCTGGGCGTGATCGAGAAGTTGGCAGGGGTCGGGATTCTGGATTGATGAAAAAATACTGGCCCACCCTGCAAGACTACACGTTGATCGGCATCAGTTCCGTCATCCAGGCCTTTGCGCTACGGCTGTTCTTTGTCCCTGCGCAACTGGCCTCGGGCGGGGTGAGCGGCATTTCACAGTTGATCAATCACTACACGGGCTGGCCGATCGGCCTGATGGTTTTCGTCGGCAACATCCCGCTCTTTTTGCTCGGTTGGAGATTCCTTGGCGGGCGGAGCTTCGCCCTGCGGACAGCCTTTGCCATCGTGACCTACTCCCTGCTGGCGGACCTGATCCTCAAGCTGCCGCTCTTCGCCCCGAACGGCGCCGCCACTCAACTGATTGCCGACCTGCAGGGTGACATCTTCCTCAACGCTCTGTACGGCGCCATCGTCAGCGGCGTCGGTTTTGGGCTGGTGTATCGCGCGCGCGGCACCAGCGGCGGCTCAGACATCCTGGCGCGCATCCTCAACCATTGGCGCGGCGTGCCGATGACGCAAAGTTACCTGATCGTGGACACGGCGGTGATCCTCTCGGCGGGATTCGTCTTCGGCTGGAAACAGGCACTGTATGCGATGATCACACTCTACATCAGCGGCATCGTGGCCGAGACCACGCTCGAAGGCGGCGGGACGGTCCGCACGGCCATGATCGTCACCGACCAGGCCGAGGCCGTCTCGAAGCGCATCATCGAGGAACTGGTGCGCGGCGTGACCATCCTCGAAGGGACGGGCGGTTACACGGGCGCAACCCGTCCCGTGCTGTACTGCGTCATCACCCGCGCCGAGGTGGCGGCGCTCAAATCCATCGTCCACGAGGTGGACCCGAAGGCCTTCATGGTCATCGGCCTGGCGCACGAGGCGCTGGGCGAGGGATTCGGTCCGCTGAAACAGCAGTAAAAATGATTGCATAAACGCAAAGGGCGCAAAGACTTTTCTTTGCGCCCTTTTTATTTCTTCGCACCCGTCTGCTTACGAGAACTGCAACACCACCCCCGTGATTAACAAAATCTGACCGATGTGATACAGGCCGATGTTCAGCATCCGTCCGCGCGGCATGGGCTGGATGAACTTGTTCCAGGCCAG
>CALLJA010000331.1 GCA_938008865.1 uncultured Anaerolineales bacterium | reverse complement strand
TGGGCAGCGGCTCGGGCGTGGGTGTAAAGGCTGCGGCGGTCAGCGTGAACTCGGCCACCACGGTCTGGGCGGCGGAGGTGTAGGCCAGTTGGACGTCGGGCGTGGGCGCGGGGGGAGTGGATGCGCCACAGGCGCTCAATACGAGGGCCGCCATGATGGTCAGCGACAGGATCTTTAGTTTCATTGTTGGACCTCCGAATTTTCCTGGGTGTTACCCGGGCTGGCAGGCTTAGTTATTTGCCTGCACTTTGATCTTGTAATAAACGGTCGCGCCAAAATAATTGCCCTGGGGATCCTTCATGCGCCAGTAGCCGATGTAGGTTCCCTCGGCAACGTGCGCGGTCATGTTGATGGTCATGTTGACGACCTGGCCCGGGGCCACGGACTGGTTCTTTGCAATGGGCAGGTCGTAGCCATCCATGTTGTCACCGGATGCGAAGGCAAGCACATAGCCTTCCGTCCAGGCGCAGGTGCCCGTGTTCTGGATGGCCCAAGTCTTCTTGAAGTCTTCGCCGGGCTTCATGATGGTCCCGTCCGGGACCGTGATATCGTCCACGAACGCGGAGTTGTTGCATCCCGCGGCAACCGCAACAGTGGGTTGCAGGGTGGAAACGCCGAGGGTCGGGAACGTCGTGTTTCCGCCCGAGGCGGGCTGTGTCCCCACGCCCGGGATGGGCGAGGCGACGCTGAAAGTGGGCGCCAGCGTGAAGGTGGGGGTGGCTGTCGGCGGCACAGCCAGGGCTGTTTGGGTTTGCTGTACAGCCAGGTCGGCAATGAGGGTCTGCGCGGCCGAGGTGTAGATGACGCTCACATCCTGGGTTGGCTGGGGGGTGGCTCCGATGTTACAGGCTGTCAGCGCAAGCATGGACACGACCATCAAGGTCAGCCAGGCCTTTTTTTTCGGTTGCATGTTCGGGTACCTCCGTGTCATTTGTCTCATTATAACGCACGTCCTACGGGGGGGTGGGCGTGGCTGTGGGCGTCTCGGTGGGGGTGGATGTGGCCGTCGCGCTGGCGGTGGCGGTAGCCGTGGCCGTGGAGGTGGGGCTGGCCGTGACCGTGGCGGTGCGTGTGGGTGTAACGCTCGGCGTGATGGACGGGGTCAACGTGGGCGGCGGCGGCCCCAGGCGGACGATGCGCGGGGCCACCCAGAGGGCCTCGTCGTCGCGGGCCGAACCGTTGGTGGTGACCACCAGGATGAATTTGCCGGTCTGCCCAGCCAGGGCGCTCAGGTCGAGGTCCACGGTGTAGTATAGGCCTTCGTACACCTCGCGCCAGGAGCCCAGCGTTTTGGTCTGGCCGCCGCTTTTGAAGTCGAGGCGGAAAATGACGTCGCAGCGGTCGCGGTTGTAGCGGCAGCTCAACTGCGCGCGGAAGCGGTCCCCGTTCTGCACGGTCATGGCAGGGTAAGTGCCCATGATCAGGCCGTTGCTGTTGTTCTTAGGCACGGTCAGGATGCTGGGGTCATCGGTGCGGTTGCCATTCTCCAGTTTTGGGTTCTGGATCTTCATGGCGTAGCCGCGCCCGTCATCTTCTGTCCCGGGGCAGGGCAGGGATGTGTTGTTGTTCTCCCAGGCGGCATCGCACAGGTTGCTCACAAAATCGTAGGCGGCGTGGCTCGGCCCTTTGACGTTGATATCCACCCAGAAGGCGGTCTCGGCATTGGTCCCGATGCCGAACAGGGCGTTCGAGGCGTTGCGCAGTTTCCAGTAGCCGCGATAGTGTCCGTCCTGGCTGGGAGCGGTCAGGTTGACGGAGAGGTCCACCGTCTGCCCGGGGTTGACGTTGCCCGGCAGGGCTGTCACGGCGGGACCGCTCATGGCGTCGCCGCTGACGAAGACCAGCGCGTAGGATGGGGTCCACGAGCAGTTGCCCGTATTCTGCAAACGCCAGGTCTTGGTGAAACTTGCGCCGCGCGAAACGAGCGTGCCGTCCGAGATGCTGACGTCCTTGACGAAGGCGGCCGAGTCGCAGCGGGTGACGACCGGCGGCTGCGTGTTATTGGGCAGGGTGATAGGCGTCGAACTGGGCGGGACTATGATTGGGCTGGCGGTGGGCATGGGCAGGCCCGGGGTAGGTGTGGCGCTGGGGAGCGCCTGCGCTGCAGACGCCGTCCCGGTCTGGGCGGCGGCGGTGTAAAGACCGTTCAGGGTGGCGACGGTGTCTGGGGTGGCGGGGGCCGTCGCGGCGTTGCAGGCCAGCTGGACGAGCACGAGCAGGGTCAAAAGCAGGCTGAGTGAGTGTTTCTTGAACATGGTACCCTCCGAACATGGGGCTTCGATTTTTATAGACGCCGTTGCGGCGGGGGGAGTTCCCCGAATGCCCCCGCATAACCTGCGTTTTGATGGAAGAGCAAAAAGCCGATTCATTGTCGAATCGGCTTTTTGTCAACCTGCGAAGTCGGGGCGGCTACTTGCAGTCGTAGAGGAAGGTCGCTTTGCCGTAGTCCTGCTGGACCGGGGCCACGGTGAAGAGCTGCGCCCAGCGTTCGTTGTTGGTCGAGCCGTAGTGAATACTCCACACCATCGAGACCGTCTTGGAGCCCGATTCGGTGAATTTGACCGTGCGTTTGTCCTCGGTGGCCCCGTCGCTCTTGCGCCAGTTATAGGTCACGCTGACCGGGCCGTTGACGGTGATGGTGGCGTAGATGGTGTAGAACACGTTGGCGGGGCAGCCCGTGGCAGGCTCACGCACCACCTCGTAGGTCACACCGGTCACGCCGTATTCGACCTTGGTGGAGGAGTTGACGTTGATGTCCACCCAGAAAGGCGAGTCGTAGCCCACGCCGAAGGTGGTGCCGCCGGGCGTTTGCAGTTTCCAGTAACTCTTGTAATTGCCGTCCGTGGCGGGGGCGGTCAACACCAGCGGCACATCCACGATGTCGCCGGGCAGAGCCTGTTGCGGGAAGTTGTATACGTACCCGCCGCCCATCACATCGCCATCCCAGAAGATGATCTTGTATGATGTGTCCCAGACGCAGTTACTGGCGTTCTGGATGCGCCAGACCTTGGTGAACTGCTGGCCAGGCTTCAGGATGGTCCCATCGGGGACGGTCTCTTCCACCAGGCTGGCCTTGGCGCAATCGGCGTCCTTGCCCGAGGCGGCGGGCAACGTGGGCTTGGGCGCGAGCGTGGAGGTCGGCGCGAGGGTGGGCAGGTTGGCGGGGGTGGGAGTGCTTTCGGCTTGTGCAGCTGTGGGGGGGACCTGCGCCTGTTGGGTGTCGCGCGCCTCGACGGTTTGGGCCACGGCGGTGGACATGGCGCTCTCGTTTGTGTTTGCGTTCCCGCAGGCGGAGACTGCCAGGGCCAGGCTGGCCAGGATCGCAAAGATTTTGTGCTTGGTTTGGAGCATTCTGTATCCTTTCTTACGGAGGTCGAAAGGCGACCAGCGCACATTATACACGGGAAAAAAGGGAAGCGCCCGGCCGGGGCCAGGCGCTTCGTGTAGATAAATCTGGCGGCGCTTACGGCTGATACGAGATGGTCAGCGTGACGGCGCCCGCGTTACAGGAGATATAGTCGGCCTGCCCGTCCGCGTCGCTGGGGCCGGCCGGGTGCAGGCGGATTTGGAAGCGGGCCTTGTTTTCGGTCACGCGGCTCTGGACGAAGGCTTTGACGTCGATGGACCCGGGCTGGCCGTTGAGCAGTTGGATGCCGGTGCCCGCCAGGTCGTAATCGGACTGGTCGAGCGGCAGCGGGTACTGCAACTCGCCCACCCAAATACCTGCCAGGCTGGCGAAGGGGTTTTGCATGGTCGAGCAGCTGCTCAGGTTGAGCGAGGCGCTGTTGATGGTCTTGCCGCTCAGCGAGGAGATGTCGAAACTCATGTAGCCGCGCGCCAAGTGGTTGCTGCCCGTGTCGCCTGCCAGGATGGTGCTGGGCACGCCCTGCCCGGCGGCGGCTTCGTACACGGTTCCGCTCTCGCTGCCGACGGCGTTCAGCACTACCTGGGCCACGGCCGGCGGCAGGGTGAAGGTGGCTGTGGGCGCGGCTACCTTGATCTGGACGTAGAACTGGGTGAACAACACGCCGGCCGCATTGCGCAATTTCCAGTAGCCGGTGTAATCGCCGGGCGTGCTGGGCGCGGTCAGGTTGATGGAGATGTCCACGGTCTGGCCGGGATTGACATTGCCGGTCAGGGCCTGGGTGGCGGGTCCGTTCATCGAATTGCCGTTCGAGAAGACTACGGCGTAGGAGGGAGTCCACGAGCAGGTGCCGGCGTTCCTGAAGCGCCAGGTTTTGGTGAAGGTTTGCCCGGGTGGAATGACCGTGCCGTCGGAGACGGTCACATCGGAAACGAACTGGGCGATGTCACAGGTGGATGTGGCGGTGGGTACCACCACCGATGTGGGCGGCGGTACCGTGGGCGGCGCCACGGTGGTAATGACCGGTGCGGGGATGGTGTTGGTGGCCGTGGGCGGGGCCGAGAGGGTCAATTGGGCCTGCACGGTCTGGGCCACAGCGGTCGAGGCGGCGTCCGGCGTGGGCGACGCATTGGATGGCAGGTTGCAAGCGCCAAGCGCCATGCTCAGGACCAGGACCAGTGAAATCGATCGGAAGGTTTTTTTCATCTCAGCTTCTCCTCTTAATGCTCGGTATGATTGTACCCCAATCGAAATCGAAGCACATCCCCCGCAGTTCTCAGGGGCAACGCAATGTAGACGCCCGCGGCGGGTGGTTGGTTCCGCAAAAAAAACAGGAGCCGCGAGGGCTCCTGTTGGTCTGGATCAGGCTGAAGGGTCGGGATTATTTTTCGTACGGCGCGCCGTCTGCGGCGGGAGCCACGGCTTTGCCGACCACGCCGGTCAGTACGATCATGGTCACGATGTAGGGGGCCATCAGCAGGAACTCGGGCGGGATGCCCACCTTGAGAATCTGCAATTTGACCTGGAGCGAATCGGCGAAACCGAAGATCAGCGAGGAAGTGTACGCGCCGATGGGCGTCCACTTGCCGAAGATCATGGCGGCCAGGCCGATGAAGCCCTTGCCGGCGGTCATGACCTCGTCGAAGCGGCCAACCGAGCCGATGGTGAAGTACGCGCCGCCCAGCCCGGCAAACATGCCGCCGAAGATGACGTTGACGTAGCGCATCAGGTACACGTTCACGCCCAGGGTGTCGGCGGCCTTGGGGTGCTCGCCCACCGCGCGGGTGCGCAGTCCCCAGGGGGTGTAGAACAACACGATGTGCAGTACCGCCACCAGGATGATGGTGAGGTACACGATGGGGGTGTTCTCGAACAGCACCGGACCAATCACGGGGATCTTCGACAGCAGCGGGATGGAGATCGACGGCAGCGTGCCAGAGTTGTTGAGCGCGTCGATGTTCTTTTCGAGGAAGCGCGAGGAGACGAAACTCGTCACACCTGCCCCAAGGATGTTGACCGCCGTGCCGCTGATAATCTGGTCCACTTTGAATTTGATGACCAGGAAGGCGTGCAGGCTGGCGACCAGGCCGCCGGTCAGGATGGCGGCCAGCAGGGCCACCCACAGGTTGCCGCTGATCGTGCCGACGATGACGGAGACCTGCGCGGCGAAGAGCATGGTGCCTTCGATGCCGATGTTGGTCACGCCGGCCCGTTCGCTGATCACGCCGCACAGGGCGGCCAGGGCGATGGGCGTGGCGCGCACTACCGAGCTGCTCAACATACCCACCAGGCTGAAGGACTTGTCGCGCGCAGCCCAGACGAGGAAGGCCATCACGAAACTGAAGGCCAGCACCGCTACCAGCGTGCCGGTCGATTTGACGCCGCGCGCCATCTGGAACGCGCCGACTCCCACCAGGATGAGCGCGAGCAGGTAGTTCGTAGGCTGGGTCGGCAGGAGCAGGTCAGGGACGACGAAGGCGTCGCCTTTGGACAAATTCAGGCCGAACTTGGTCATCTGGCCGGCCTCGGTGCTGAAGGCGAAGAGGAACAGCACCAGCAGGCCCACGGCAATTAACACAGCGCCCCAGATGATGCGGGTGCGCATGTCCATTTCAGGATTCTTCTTTGTTTTCATCATGCGAGCCTCGTTTGTGAATTAGCCGCGGGACTGGAGCGCCTGCTTGTTCTTGGCAGGGTGGATGCGGTACAACCAGCGGATGATGCCCGGGGCGGCCACGAAAATAATCACCAGGCCCTGGATGATGGAGATGATGTCCACCGGGATGCCCGCCATGGACTGCATGCGGGTGGCTCCGCCGCGCAGCACGCCGAACAGCAACGCTGCCAGCACCACACCGAGCGGGTGGCTCTTGCCGAGCAGGGCGATGGCGATGGCGTCGAAGCCGTAGCCAGCCGAGAAGCCCTGTCCCACCCAGTGGTCCACGCCCAGCACCTGCGAGGCGCCCGAGAGCCCTGCCAGGCCGCCCGAGATGACCATGGCCAGCACGAAGTTGCGTACGATGTTGACGCCGGCATACTTGGCAGCATCCGGGTTGGCTCCCACGGTGCGGATCTCGAAGCCGATGGTGGTCTTGAACAGCAGCCAGTAGATCAGCCAGGCCACCAGCAGGGCCAGGATGAAGCCCCAGTTCAGGCGCAGCGGATCGGGGAAGAAGCGCGGCAGTTCGGCGGCTTCACTGACGGCCGAAGTCACCGGGCGATAGCCGGGCGCCTTCATGGGGCCGTTCAGCAGCCAGTCGCTCAGGCGGAAGCCGATCCAGTTCATCATGATGGTGTTGACCACTTCATGCGCGCCGAATTTGGCTTTCAGGTAACCCGGGATCGCGCCCCACAACGCGCCCGCCGCGATGCCGCCCAACAGAGCCAGCGGCAGGTGGATGATGGCCGGCAGGCCCTTCAGGCTGTAGCCCACGAAGACCGAGCCGAGCGCGCCCATAAAGAACTGGCCTTCCGCGCCGATGTTGAACAGGCCGCAGCGGAAACCGACCGCCACCGCCAGCCCGGCGAAGATGTACGGGGTGGCCGTCACCAGGCTTTCTGAAATCGGGTAGATGGATTTGAGCAAAGCCGCGCTGTCACCGGTGCTGAAATAGGCCTGAATGCCCGCCAGGATCTCTTTCGGGTTGCCCAGCGAACCGCCGAACAAAGCGCCATACGCGGTGGCGATGGAAGTCCAGGCGGCGGCAAAGGCCGCGCCGGGCGCCTGGAAGAAGTTCTTCCAGGCTTCGATGACGGTCGCGTCGGTGCCTGCGATCACGATGGCGCCGATCACCAGGCCAGTGAAGATTGCCAGCAACGGCAGCAGGGTGTTGTAACTGCCCTCGAATATCTGGCGCAGGTCGAATTTGTTGTCCTTTTTCTCGGACGGGGTGGTTTTCACAGTTTTGTCGGTCAAGGCTCAATCCTCCTAAAAGACTTTCTCAACCGGGCCGGCGGATTTTTGCTTCGCCGAGTCGGGAATGTCTTCTGGTTTGACGCCGGCCATCAACAGGCCCAGGTGCTCCTTGGTGGCGCCGGCCGGCAGGATGTCCACGATCCTGCCGCGGTACATGACGGCGATGCGGTCCGACAGTGCGATGATCTCATCCAGTTCGGAGGAGACCACCAGCACGGCGGTGCCTTCGTCGCGTTTTTCGATGATGCGGCCGTGGATGTATTCGATGGAGCCTACGTCCAGGCCGCGGGTGGGCTGCGAGGCGATCAGCAGTTTGATCGGGCGCGAGAACTCGCGCGCCACGATGACCTTTTGCTGGTTGCCGCCCGAAAGCGTGGAGGCCGCGACGAAGATGCTCGGCGTGCGCACGTCGAACTGTTTCACCAGCCCGGTCCCGTTTTCGGCGATGGGTTTCTCCTGCATGTTGACGCCCTTGGCGAAGGGAGGTTTGTAGTAGGTGCATAACACCATGTTGTCCAGCAGGGGGAAGGAAAGTACCAGGCCGTGCTTCTGGCGGTCTTCGGGCACATGTGCCACGCCCTGCTCGATGATCTGGCGCGGAGTGCATTTGTGAATGTCCCTGCCGCTCAGGTGGATCGAGCCGCTCTTGATCGGCAGCAGGCCGGTCAGGGCGTAAACCAATTCGGTCTGCCCGTTACCCTGTACGCCGGCCACCCCCACCACCTCGCCGGCCCGCACGTCCAGGTTCAGACCGTTAACGGATGGGTTGCCGCGCTCGTCGGGCACGTATAAGTCCTTGACCTCAAGGACGGCGGCGCCCGGCTCGGCAATCTTCTTGTTGACTACCAGGTTGACCTCGCGCCCCACCATCATCTCGGCCAGTTTTTGCTCGTCCACTTCACCGGGGATGGCGCTGCCCACCACCTTGCCGAGGCGCAGCACAGTGATACGGTCCGCGATATGGAGGACTTCCTTGAGTTTGTGGGTGATGAAAATCAGCGATTTGCCCGCGTCGATCAGGGAGTGGATGATCTTGAACAGGCCGTCCACCTCCTGCGGGGTCAACACCGCGGTCGGCTCGTCGAGGATCAGGATATCGGCTTGACGGTAGAGGACCTTGATGATCTCCACGCGTTGCTGGATGCCGACCGGCAGGTCTTTGATGTAGGCCTCGGGGTCCACTTCGAGGCCGTACTGGTTCGAGATCTCGCGGATACGCTGTGAGACCTTTTCGCGGTCGAGGAATACGCCGCTTTTGGTGGTCTCGTTGCCGAGCATGACGTTCTCGGTCACGGTCATGACGGGCACCAGCATGAAATGCTGATGCACCATGCCGATGCCTCTGGCAATGGCGTCGTTCGGGCCCTCGATATCCACCTTTTGATCGTTGATCAGAATCTCACCTTCGTCGGGCCGGTACAGGCCATACAAGATGTTCATCAGGGTGGTTTTGCCGGCGCCATTTTCCCCCAGCAGGGCATGGATCTCACCTTTTTCCAGCGTCAGGCTGATATCCTGGTTGGCCTTGACCCCGGGAAAGGACTTGGTGATACCACGCAATTCCAATACGGGCATAGTGCTTCTCCTGGCTAGATTTTGTTTGTGATTGCAAGCCGCCGCAGATGGCGAAGGTTCACCATCTCCGGCGGCGCTCGCAATCCTTGCTGTGGGCAGGGATGAAAAAAGGCCGGGGGAATGTTCCCCCGGCCTTTTTTATTAGGCAGGAGCGATCTTACTCGCTGACTTTTACAGCGCCGCTGATGATGTCGGCCTTGAGCTGCTCAAGCTCGGCGACCAGTTCAGCCGAAGCGCCGTTAACAGCCGCGATACCAACGCCGCCGTCAGACAGCGTGCCGGTGTAAACGCCGCCCTTGAAGGCGCCGTCGACAACGGTCTGGATGGCGTTGTACACAGCCACGTTCATGTTCTTCAGAACGGAGGTCAGAACAACGTCGGAGTATTCAGCCGCGGAAATGGTCCAGTCGGTGTCCACACCAACGATCATGCAGGAGCCGCTTTCCTTGCAGTAGGCGGCGGAGCCGAGGCCGACGGGGCCAGCCACGGGCATGATGATGTCGGCGCCTTCCTGGACGAAGGATTCGGCGAACGCGCGGCCGTCATCGGTCGATTCGAAGTTGCCGGTGTAGGTGAACGGCAGAACTTCCACGGTCGTGCCCTTCTGGGCATTGTAGTATTCAACGCCAGCCTGGAAGCCGGTCATGAAGATGGTCACGGTCGGCAGTTCCATACCACCGAAGGTGGCGACCTTGCCGGTCTTGGTCATGGCAGCGGCGGCGTAGCCAGCCAGGAAGGCGGCTTCGTCGGTCTGGAAGGTCAGGCCCAGGACATTGTCGAGGGCGACGTCAGAACCGCAGTCGGTGCCGACAACAGCGCCGGGCCAGCAGTCGGGATACGCATAGTCCACGATGGCGAAGTGGGCATCGGGGTTGGCCTTGGCCGCGGTGGCGGTGTCGACGCCGAGCAGGAAGCCGACGGTCACGATCAGGTCGGTGTCCTCATCCAGGAACTGCTGGATGTTCTTGGCGTAGTCGGACTGCTGCTGGGATTCCAGGTACTTGCCTTCGATGCCCAGGTCGGCAGCGGCTTTTTCGACGCCGGCGTAAGCGGTGGCGTTGAAGGATTTGTCATCGATACCGCCGAGGTCGGTCACCTGACCAACTTTGATAACGACGGGGGCCTCAGTGACGACGGGAGCCTCAGTGGCAGCGGGAGCCTCAGTGGCAGCGGGAGCCTCAGTGACGGCGGCGGGGGCCTCGGTGGCGGCCGGGGTGCCGCAGGCGGTCAGGATCATCGTGGCGATGAGCAGGACAGCCAGTACAGAGTACAGCTTCTTCATGTGATTCTTCTCCTGAAAGAATGGTTGGATTTAGGGGGGGATTTTCTTCAGCGTTCGGGCGCTTTGCCTTACGGCCTTCGAAAAATTTGCCCTTCCCTTTGTAAGACAAGTATAAAGCCTATCAATTCATTGTGCAAGCCTGAACAACCCGGCCATCTACTGCGCTTCTTCTGGTTTTATACCTGTCAAAATGCCCCCATTTTCGAGCGCAACGGCCAGGTCGAGCAGTTTTTGTTGTAAAGCCAATGAAATGAAGCGTTCCGCCTCGTGATAAGGGGAAAGGCGCATACGTCCCACCAGCGGGGCGGGGGACAGCCCACCAGGGAGTTGGGCCAGCGCCTGATAGAGGACGGGACCGGCGTCCGGCGTGAGCGAGGCAAGGATGTGCCTGGCTGCTTCCGGCCGCGCCTCAGCCTGGTCC
>CALLJA010000330.1 GCA_938008865.1 uncultured Anaerolineales bacterium | reverse complement strand
TCCGTCTGGGAGTGGGAGGCCGAAGGGCAGACTCCGCCTGGGCTCGGCACGCTGACGATTGTCCTGGATGGAAAAGGCGGCCCGCTGTGTATCGTCGAAACGGTGGAAGTTACCGTCCGTAGGTACAATGAGGTTGATGCCGATTTCGCCCGCGCAGAAGGCGAAGGGGACCTATCCCTGGCTTATTGGCGCGACGCGCATAAACGTTTCTTCACGCGTACGTTGGCTAGGATCGGCCGCGAATTTTCAGAAGAGATGCCGCTGGTATGTGAGCGGTTTCGAATCATTTACCCTTAGGAAGAGGAACCATGCCCTATCTCGCATCAGACACCCGTTACAACAACATGCTCTACAACCGCGTCGGCTACAGCGGACTGAAGCTGCCCGCCATCTCGCTCGGCTGGTGGTACAACTTCGGCGGGCGCGACAATCTGGAGAACGGCCGCGCCATTGCCCGCCGCGCCTTCGACCGGGGCGTCACGCACTTCGACTTAGCCAACAACTACGGTCCGCCTCCAGGCAGCGCCGAGGAAACCTTCGGCGTGCTCTACAAGCAGGATTTCCATCCGTACCGCGACGAGCTGATCATCTCCACCAAGGCAGGCTACGACATGTGGCCGGGGCCGTACGGTGAATGGGGTTCGCGCAAGTACCTGCTGGCCAGCCTCGACCAGTCGCTCAAGCGCATGGGCCTCGACTACGTGGACATCTTCTACAGCCACCGCTTCGACCCTGAGACCCCGCTCGAAGAGACGATGGGCGCGCTCGACAGCGCCGTCCGCCAGGGCAAGGCCCTGTACGTGGGCATCTCCAGCTACAGTCCCGAAAAGACCGAGGAGGCCGCCCGCATCCTCGAGAAGCTGGGCACGCCCTGCCTGATCCATCAGCCGTCCTACAACATGTTCGACCGCTGGATCGAGAACGGTCTGTTGGATGTGCTGACCGAGGAAGGCATCGGCTGCATCGTCTTCTCGCCCCTCGCCCAGGGACAGTTGACCGACCGCTACCTGAGCGGCATCCCCGCTGGAGCGCGCGCCACCAAGACCGAGCGTGTCTGGCTCACCCCCGACCAGGTCAATTCGAACCTGCCCAAGGCGTTGAAGCTGAACGAGATCGCCAAAGCGCGCGGACAGTCGCTGGCGCAGATGGCCATCGCCTGGGTGCTGCGCAAACCCGCCGTCACCTCGGCGCTGATCGGTGCCAGCAGCGTCCAGCAACTGGATGACAACCTGGCCGCGCTGGACAATCTCCAGTTCAGCGACGAGGAATTGAACCAGATCGAAGAGATTCTCAAATCCTGACCGTGGACCGTGGCGCGTACCGTCCACCGTCTACGGTCCACGGTCTGAAAGGCAACATGGACTTCCTCAAAAAACTCTTCCCCGCAAGCAAACCCGCCGCTTCGCAAGGCTATTTCTACGCCTTCACCGTCCGCTGCCCGCGCTGTGGCGAGAGCATCGAAGGCCGCGTCAACCTGGCCAACGACCTCAGCCTCAGCGAAGACGGCAGCGGATTTTACGTCCGCAAGGTGGTCATGGGCAGCGGACGCTGTTTCCAGCAGGTCGAGGTCGAGTTGACCTTCGACGCGTCCCGCAGGCTCATCGAGAAACAGGTCCACGGCGGAACGTTTATTGAATAAATAATTGTACGGGCACAGCGGAACCTGAAAGGACGACCGCCCTGGATCGTCCCGCTGTGCCCCAACTCAAACGGAGGATGTCATGCCCTTTACTTCTCCCCCCAACCCGCAAGCCTTCAACCAACAGGTCTGGGCGCTCGTGCGCCAGATCCCCACTGGACGGGTGGCCACCTACGGCCAGATCGCGCTGATGCTCCCGCCGCCGACGGGAATCGAGTTCGAGGCTTATCGGGTCCAGGGTCCGCGTTGGGTGGGGGCCGCCATGGCCGCCTGCCCCGATGATGTGCCCTGGCAGCGGGTGATCAACTCGCAGGGCAAGATCAGCCTGCGGCCCGGGGCCGAACGTCAGCGCGCGCTGCTCGAAGAAGAGGGCATCGAGTTCGTCAAGGATAAGATCGACTTGAAGAAATACGGCTGGAATCCCAACGAGGCCGACCAGCCTAAACAGGCGAGCCTGTTCTAGGCAGTTGGCGGATGTTCGTCCTCAAACATTACTGAAGAGAAAGGAATCGATATGTCCACTGCTCCCAAAGCCCAAATTCTCGAACTGGCTGACCTGGCGCAATATCAGGAAGGCTCTGTCGTCAGCCGCCAGATCACCAAGGCAGACGCGGGCAACGTGACACTGTTCGCCTTCGACGCAGGCCAGGAACTCAGCGAGCACACCGCCCCGTTCGACGCCCTGGTCCACATCCTGGATGGCGAAGCGGAGGTGCGCATCTCGGGCCAGCCCTTCCAAGTCCATACGGGGCAGGCCATCATCCTGCCCGCAGGCCAGCCGCACGCCCTCAAGGCCACGGCGCGCTTCAAGATGCTGCTAACCATGATCCGCGCATAAAAGTACAGCGCCCGAGTGGACCTCCACTCGGGCGCTGTCGATTCTCTCGAAACAGAATCAGGACTCAGGGCGGATGACGACGCTGTTCTGGTCGAAGAATTTGGTGATGCGCTGGCGGTACGGGTTCAGGAGTCCCAGGTGGGTCACCATCAGCACGGAGAAGGTCAGCATGGCGAAGAAGAAAAGCAGGTCGCCCGCAAGGTACCAGAACAATTCCCATCCGATTTTTGTGCTGCCGAGGAACACGTAGCGCACCACGATTAGCCCCAACTGTCCGAGGTTGATCGCCAGCAGCGGGATGGCAAAGGGCCGCAGGTCGTGCTCCTCCAGCACCAGATGCAGGCCCACCACTGCCGCCAGCCCCGCCGCGGTGATCAGCAGGTAGGCCACGTAGTGCGGGAAGTCATAACCCTGTTTGAAGAGGCGCTGCAAGATCAAGATGTACAGGCCGCTCGTGCCCAGCAGGGTGGCCCAGGTATAGACTTTGACAAGGGTCGGCAGGATCAGGTTCCCATACACGCGGATCGAGATGACGGCCGAGATCCAGCCGAAGGCGTAGGCCAGCCCCAGTACGATAGCTTTGATCCACAGCACATCCAGGCTGCGGAACAGGCCATCTCCCAGGATGTCGAGGATCAGTTTTGCGCCGCCGCCCAGGGCTGCCGTCAATGCGCCGATGCTGAGGATCAATGTCAGCACGCTCAACAGCCCGCGCTCGGAGACCTTGCCATGCGAGGTCTTGCGCGGCGTGGTGGGGGTGGGCGGCAGGGGCCGTTCGGCGGGCGTGGGCTGTATGAACGGAAAGACCTTGGGGAGATCGTTTTTCTTGTTGCTCATGGGGTCCAGCCTGTGCGGGGAGCGGAGGGTGCGGCTTCTGGATATAGACTCATGCCGCGCGGATTCCGTTCCAGTCGCCGCTCCTGAGTTGGGCAAAGAAGGCCTCGCGGTCTTCGGCATCCTGGATCTTTTCGCCTGCCTCCCTGGCTTTTTGCAGGAAACGCTCGGCTTCGACGCGTTCACCCGCCACGGCGTGGGCGCGGGCGACGGCCTCGTAGGCGAAGGCGAAGTCGAAATCCTGCATCTCGGCCTGGTTGGCGTGCAGGATCTCGGCGCAGCGGTAGGCGTGCTTGAGGGCCTGTCTGCCTTCTCCTAACACAGCGTAAACGTGGCCCAACAGCCACTCCCCGCGCTGATGGCGCAGCGCCGTCCCTGTGGAGCGCCAGTGGGCCAGCGAGGCGTGCGCATAATCGAGCATACGCTCATCCTCATCCAGGCTGCGTTGGGACTTTTCGAGTAGTTCCCAAGTCTGCGAATGGTAGTCGATGGCGAAGAACAGATGCGCCTGCGGAACGGTATAGGTTTTTTCTTCCATGCAGGTATGTGCGCTCCAGGGGAGCGTCTCCTTTGAAT
>CALLJA010000329.1 GCA_938008865.1 uncultured Anaerolineales bacterium | reverse complement strand
CACCTCATCTCGCCGCATCCGCCCTTCGTCTTCGGCCCCGACGGCCAGCCGACCGTCCCTTCCGATTTCTGGAACGACCAGCGTATGTACCCGCCCGACCTGTACGCCAGGGGCTACCAGAATCAGTTGACCCACCTGAACGCGAAGATGCTGGAAGCCGTGGATGTGATCCTGAAGAATTCCGATACGCCGCCCATCATTGTCATCCAGGGCGACCACGGTCCCTGGCTGCAGCCCAAGAACAAGCGCATGTGGATCCTGAACGCCTACTACCTGCCGGGCCACAACGACAAGCTATATGCCGCCATCACGCCCGTCAACACCTTCCGCCTGATCTTCGACGCCTACTTTGGCAGCGACTACCCCCTGCTCGAAGACGTTTCCTACTTTTCGCCCGTGCCCAAGTTATACGAATTCTCCGAGATCCCGAATACCTGTGAGAAATAAATGCCAACCATCCTGCTGACCGCCCCTTACATGCTCCCGTTCGTGGAGCGCTTCAAGCCCACCTTCGAGAAATATGGCCTCGACCTGATCGTTCCCGACGTGCGGGAGCGCATGGAGGAAGCCGACCTGCTGAGCTACGCGGGCCAATTCGACGGCGCCATCTGCGGCGACGACCGCTACACCGAACGCGCCATCGCTGCCTGCGCTCCCCGTTTAAAGGTCATCTCCAAGTGGGGGACGGGGGTCGACTCGATCGACGCCTCGGCCTGCTCCCGTTATGGCGTGACCCTGTGCCGCACCCCCAACGCCTTCACCACCCCCGTGGCGGATTCCGTGCTGGGCTACATGCTGGCCTTCGCCCGCCGTCAGCCGTGGATGGACAGGGAGATGAAGAGCGGCAAGTGGAAGAAGATCCTCGGCAAGACCCTCAGCGAATGCACGCTGGGCGTGGTGGGCGTGGGCAACGTCGGCAAGGCCGTCGTCCGCCGCGCGCGGGCCTTCGGTATGCAGGTCTACGGCACCGACATCGTGGACATCGACCACGTCTTCGTGGGCGAGTCGGGCATCCAGATGACCGACCTGCCGACCCTGCTGTCCAATTCCGATTTCGTCTCGATCAACTGCGACCTGAATCCCAGCTCGCATCATCTGATGAACGCCGACACCTTCGCGCTGATGAAGCCGACCGCCGTCCTGATCAACACCGCGCGCGGACCCGTCGTGCAGGAATCCGCGCTGATCGAGGCTTTGCAGTCCAGCCGCATCGCAGGCGCCGCCCTCGACGTGTTCGAGTTCGAGCCGCTGCCGCTCGAAAGTCCGCTGCTCCAGATGGACAACGTAATGCTGGCCCCGCACAACTCCAACTCCAGCCCCGCCGCCTGGGAACGCGTCCACTGGAACACGATCAAGAACTTGGTCGAAGGGCTGGGTTTGGAGTATAAAAGATAAAGTTTCCTGCTTGTTTTGAACCGCCGAGGCGCTGAGGCCGCGGAGATTTCTAAAGCCTCTCTCTGCGCGCTCCGCGGCTCTGCGGTGAAAATTCCTGAAGGCTTATACATGCTGATGGTCTCGATACGAGCGGAAGGACACCTGCTCTACTCGACCAACACCAGAAACGGAAAATACCTCATGACCAAAACCATCCTCATCACCGGCGCGGCGGGCGGAATCGGCCGCGCAGCCGTCTCTCTGTTTGCGCAGAATGATTGGCGTGTCATTGGCGTGGACCGCCAGCCGTTTGCCGCCCTGAGCGGAGCCGAAGGGTTCCCGCAAAACGGACTTTTCATCCAGGCCGATGTGGCGCGCCCCGAGGATATGCAATCTATCTTCGAGCAAGCGCACGCCTTCACGGACAGCCTGGACGCGCTGGTCAACAATGCGGCGTTGCAGGTCGCCAAGCCGCTGGTCGAGACCACCGTCGAGGAGTGGGATGCGGTCATGGCGGCCAACCTGCGCTCGGTCTTTCTGGGCGTCAAGCTGGCCTATCCGCTGCTCAAGGCGCAGGGCGGAGCGGCGGTGGTCAATGTCTCGTCGGTGCATGCCGTGCAGACTTCGGCCAATATCGCCGCCTACGCCGCCTCCAAGGGCGGAATCCTGGCGCTGACCCGCGCCATGGCCATCGAGTTCGCGCCCGACCAGGTGCGCGTCAATGCCGTGCTGCCTGGCGCGGTGGACACGCCCATGCTGCGCGCTGGACTCGACCGCGGCCATGTCGGGCACGGCGACATGCAGGAACGCCTCGACAACCTGGCCCGCAAGACCGTCAACGGAAGGGTGGGTCAGCCCGCCG
>CALLJA010000328.1 GCA_938008865.1 uncultured Anaerolineales bacterium | reverse complement strand
TTGATTATCGAAACGAGGCAAAAACTGACGAAAAACGACTTTTAAAACACTCTCTTAGGAGAAACTCAGGCGCGGGATGACCGCAGGATCTTCTCCATCGCTTTTCCTTTCGCAAGTTCATCGATCAATTTGTCCAACTGACGAATTTTTTGCATCAGCGGATCTTGGATTTCTTCCACGCGAACGCCGCATATCACGCCTTTGATCAGCGAACTATCGGGATTCATGGCTGGCGCCTGGGCGAAAAAGGTTTCGAAATCATGACCCCGATCCATTTGCTGCTGCAAGCCTGCCTGGTTGTACCCGGTCAGCCAGCAGATGACCTGGTCCACCTCTGCCTTCGTACGCTGTTTGCGTTCCGCCTTTTGAACGTAGAGCGGATATACATCCGCAAATTTCATCGCAAAGACCCGATGATTGGGTTTGCCATCCATTGATAAAGACTCCTCTTCATTTTTTGTTTTGGAAGAAAGCACACGACGGCGCGCTATTTGACATTTCAATCCTTTATGAACATTTTAAGCCGGAGTTTCCTTAAGGGTCAACGCGAATTAATGCTAAGAATATGGGTAATTCAATGTAAAACATCCCAAGGTGAGTTGTAAGTAATAATGCAAAACTCTTCTTTCCGTTTGTCCACGCAGCACCGTTTATGGCCCATAACAAGGGGGTCAGTAGTCCCACATAGAAAAACCTTGTGAAAAGCATAAAAAAACCATACGCCCATAGCTTAAGCTGTAAACTCATAGGTGATAGTGTTGGATAATAAAAGAACTCCCATCCTATTTGAGTATAGGTTGTACCAAATACCAGCGCAGTTTTGACAAAAATTATTGTAGCAATGATCAACATAATGCTAAAAACTGACAACCCTCCCAGAGTACCGATTTTGGCTTGATATATTACATTTGACAATTTATTTGACCAACTCGGCTGATCTGGTCTCCTGAAAGCAAGCGTTGCCAACGAAAATGCCGTACATATACCTGGGGTTATTAAGACATCTTGCGGATAGATGCCTGGCACAATACGAGATCCAGAAAAAAATATGATGGCGGCATTAAAAAAACCTGCCAGTAAAAGAATATAAAGGCCACAAATAATTGGTGAGCCGAAAGCAATCAAGCTGCGAATCAAGAATTGTCTATCGTTCCCTGTTAGGTATTTATACGCTTGGAAAAAACCATAAACAACGAGTAAAAAATTAAAGCCAATAGTAGTAAAAGCTGGCTTTATATAATAAGGTATGTATTGAAGAATTTCAACCATGGGAAACTGCTTTTTGCAGAATAATAGCTTATGAAATAGTCCCAGCGGGCGGGAACCGCATTGTACGATGTGTTTCGGTATAATCTGTCGGCGTGGGAGTTCATCATTGGTTTCCCACACTTTTGTTTACTATACAGCCAATCCACTGTTTTGACAATAACCTCATTCAAAAGGACTTCCCTCATGCCTCGTTCTGACCAGGGTGTCAACCGTGACCGTTACCTGCTGATCCCGCGCGTGCTGATCTTCCTGATACGCGGCGAGAGTGTCTTGTTGCTCAAAGGCGCGCCGACCAAGCGTCTGTGGGCGGGCAAGTATAACGGTCTAGGCGGACATGTGGAGCGGGGCGAGGATCCGCTTTCGGCGGCGCGGCGCGAGTTGTGGGAGGAGGCAGGCTTACAGTCCACGCTGCGGCTATGCGGGGTAGTGGCCGTGGATGTGGAGCCCGCTGTTGGCGTGGGGATGTACGTCTTCGCGGGCGAATGCTCCGACGGCGAGCCAACTCCTTCGGCCGAAGGAGTCGCGGAATGGGTTCCATTTGCAGACCTGGTGTCGCTGCCGCTCCTCGAAGATGTGGCCTGGATGCTGGGACGTATCCGCGCCATGACGTCGGACAGCCCGCCCTTTTCGGCGCGTTCGTTTTATGACGAGAGTGGGAATTTGCAGATGGTTTTTGCGGAAGTCTGAGGCCCCGAAGCGCCCGGCGTTCCCGCTTACTTGCGCAGCGCGGGCAGCGTAATACGGAAGGTGCTGCCGCGTCCCACAGCGCTATCCACGCTGAGCGTGCCCTGGTGCTGTTGGATCACCTGCCTGGCGATGGACAATCCCAGCCCCAGCCCGCCGAATAGGTTTTCGCCGCTCTTCTCAACGTGGAAGAAGCGGTCGAAGATGCGCGGGCGGATCTCGGGCGGGATGCCGATGCCCTCGTCTGTGACCAGCACCTGCACCTGGCCTGAGCGGCTCATCAGGCTGATCCCCACGTCGCCGCCGTTCGGGCTGAATTTAATGGCGTTGTCCACCAGTGCGGTCAGCGCCCGCTCGAGCGAACGCGCATCGCCCAGCACGGGCGGCAGGTAACGGTCCTTTTTGACCGCCACGCGCACGCGGCGCTCCAGGGCCTTCTTGCCGTAGGTCTCCGCCACTTTGTCGGCGATGCCCGCCAGGTCCACGGCTTCGAAATCGGACATCACCAGCTCGACCTCCTGCATGAACAGGATGTCGTTGACCAGCGAGACAATCTGCTCCACGTTGCGGGCCGTAGCCTGGACAGCCTCGGCCATTTTCTCGGGCGGCAGCGCACCCTTCTTCATAATCTGCAAATAGCCGTTGGCGGTCATGAGCGGTGTGCGCAGTTCGTGCGCGATGTTCGAAAGCAGTTCGCGGCGGGTGTGGTCCTCCTCGGCCAGGCGCTGGTAGGCGTCGGCCAGTTCCGAGGCGCGCATGCGCAGGTCTTCGATGGCCAGGTTGTCGTTCTGACGCAGGCGGTCGCTGATCTCACGCACCATGGCCATCGACACGCTCGGGCTTTGTTGCAGGATCTGGTCGAAGCCCTCTTTATCGAGTTCCAGGACGATCACGTCTGTCTTGGCGGTGACCGTGGCGGCGCGCGGCGCGTTGTGGATGAGCGCCATCTCGCCGAAGAAATCGCCCGCGGTCAGGGTTTTGAGCAGGTGCTTCTGCTGCTGATTGAGACCCTTGCTGACCTCCACGTCGCCTTCGAGGATCATGTAAAAGGTGCGCTCGAAAACGTCCTCGTGGCACAAGACCGTTCCCGCCCGATAGGGGGTGACGCGGCTCCTGGCAATGACCAGTTCAACCTCCTGGGGTTTGATGCCTGGAAAGGCTCGGGGGATGATCTTGCCTGGTGCGCGGACGGTGGTCATGGGCTTTTCTTCTCTCAACCTTCGCAATGTCAGAGCGAATAGTCGCAAAATTCTATCACCGCCGACGAGGGGCGGGTTTCACCCATTTGGGCTAGGTTTTGCGCCTCGCAACGGAGCGGTCAGGGGGGAGCTAGAACTTGTACCCGATCATGCGCAGGAAATCCTTGCGCCAGGCCTGGTCCTCGGGGCCTTCCACGCCTTTGGGGGAGAAGCCATCCACCACGCCCAGGATGCCGCGGCCCTGTTCGGTCTGGGCCACCAGCACTTCGGTCGGGTTGGCGGTGGCGCAGTAGATGCGCGCCACCTCGGGCAGGGCCTTGACCAGGTTCAGCACGTTGATGGGGAAGAATCCGCCGCCGAGGAACAGGATGAACGAGTGACCCGCGCCGATGGCCTGGGCGTTAGCCCTGGCCAGTTCGAGCATGGCTTCGTCCGTACCCGACCAGCGAACCAGGCATTTGCCCGAGGCTTCGCAGAAGGCCAGCCCGAACTTGATTCCAGGCACCGCGCCCACCAACGCCTCGTGCATGTCCTCGACGGTCTTGATGAAATGCGACTGCCCCAGGATGAAGTTGATATCTTCGGGTTTTTCGATTCTGATGGTTTGGATGTCCATAAGTCCTCTCAAATTGCGGTTTGTTATTTTTTATGATACAACAATTCCAGCCTGGAAAAAAGTTAATGAGGTTGCAATGTACCGATTGTGGAAGATCGCCCTGCCGACCCTGTTGCTGCTGAGCGCCTGCGCGCCCTTCGCCACGCCTGTCCTGCCTACGCCGAGCGCCGCGCCGACCCTGCCGCCCGTCCCGACCCCGCTGCCGATGGATACCTCCACGCCCATGCCCACGCCCACGCAGATTCCGCTGGTGCCGAACTTCGAGCACGTTGTGATCGTCATCTTCGAGAACAAGGAATTCGGCACGGTCATCGGCAGCCAGAACATGCCCTACTTCAACATTCTGGCGCAAACCAACACCCTCCTGACCCAGTACTACGCGGTCACGCATCCCAGCCTGCCGAACTACATTGCGCTGGTCAGCGGCGACACGCAGGGCATCACCAGCGACTGCGAAGATTGCTTCGTCGCCGCCGCCAGCCTGCCCGACCTGATCGAGCAGAGCGGCCGCACCTGGAAGACCTACCAGCAAAGTATGCCCTCACCGTGTTATGTCGGCAGCACGCTGCATTATGTTCAGAAGCATAATCCCTTCATCTACTTCGACCCCGTGCGCCTGGACGAGGCGCGCTGTACCCAGAGTGTGGTCCCGCTCGAGCAACTGGATGCGGACCTGGCCAGCGGGTCGCTGCCGAACTTCGCCTTCATCACCCCGAACATCTGTTACTCGGCCCACGACTGCGCCCTCGAACTATCCGATGCGTGGCTGAAGACCCTGCTCGGCAGGCTGATCCCCGCCCTGGATGCAACCCAGGAGCCGTATCTGGTCGTCCTTACCTGGGACGAAGGCCAGGGCAGCCACTCGTGCTGCGGCCTGCCTTCCGAGGCGGGCGGACGCATCGCCACCATCCTGATCTCGCCGCAGGCCAGACCCAACTTTCAAGACGACACGCCCTATTCACATTACTCCCTGCTGAAGACCATTTCGGCCGCCTGGGGCCTGCCGTATCTCGGCCACGCGGCGGACGACGCGACGACCCTGATCACTCGTCCGTGGCGCTGAGCCAAACGGACTTAAAAAATATGCGAAGGCGCTTTACGGCCTTCGCATATTTTTTATAAGCGGACGCCGCGTGTCCTGCTTCCCGCCGCCAGCACGAGCGTGAACAGGCTGACCAGCAGCACGATCACCACGCCGTACGCTTGATGGATGCCGACCATATCGGCCAGGCGTCCCAGCACCAGGGGCAGGGCCAAAATGGCGGAGCCAGAGGCCAGGGTGGCGCGGGCGCTGGCCTGGGTGGTGTTCGTGCCCGAGACGCCGAGCGCCATCGAAAGCAGCAGCGGATACAGGCCCGCGATTCCGAGGCCCGTGACGAACAGCCCGACCAGCACGCTTGCTGCGCGGCTGGTCAGCCAGAAGAGCGCGAAGCCCGCTGCGGTGGTCAGGATGTAGCCCAGCACCACGCGCCGCGCCGCGAACGACCGCACCAGTCGGCTGGCGGCCCAGCGGCCAATGATCATGGCCGCCAGAAATATGCTGACGGCCTGGGCCGCGTCCGCCCGCGGCAGCGACAGGCTCTTCGTCAGGTAGTCGGCGCTCCACGAGACCATGCAAAATTCCAGCGACACGCCCAGCAGGATGGCGACCCAGTAGACCCAATACAGGGAGGGTAACCCTTCCTGTGCAGCGGATTCGTCCTCGTGCGCCGCGGCCTGGGCGGGGACCGCCGTCCTGAATCCGAAATAGAGCAATAGCGCTGTCAGGGCCGCCAGGCCCAGTGCCAGCCGCCAGTCGCCGAACCAGCTAATGGA
Organism: uncultured Anaerolineales bacterium; assembly: GCA_938008865.1. Lineage (GTDB taxonomy): Bacteria > Chloroflexota > Anaerolineae > Anaerolineales > Villigracilaceae > JACPVF01. The sequence goes on along the minus strand of CALLJA010000328.1, from coordinate 7,807 downwards.
CCAGCCCACCATCAGCGGGGCGGCCATCGAAAACAGCGACGCGACCACGTTGGCCTCCGAGATCGCCACTGCGCGCGCCTCTCCGTGCTGGTCCGAGAGCGCCGAAGGGATGATGACCAGGATCAGGGAGCCGACCAGGCTCATCAGGAAGGCCGCGCCGATGGTCAATGGGGCCGCACGACCCAGGATCAGCAGCGCAGCTCCCAGGCTCAACCCGAAAGCGCCCACCCATAACGCGCGCCGCCGTCCGATGCGCTGCACGATCAGGTGCCCGCCCAGTCCCGCCGCGAGCATGCCCGCGGCAAAGGCGCTGAAATGCAGGCTGCTGACCGTGTAACTCAATCCCAGTTCGTCTTTTAGGAAAGGCGTGATCGGTCCGAGAATGTTGACAAAATATCCATAGAAGGCCAGCAGCAGGTAAGCCAGCCAGGTGAAGCGGTCTCGATGATAGTGCGTGACGTTGTTGTTCATGCGCTGAAACACCTTTTAGGTGCCGCCCTGCCGTTCTTGACCCTGGAGCAGGCGGCCTGTTTGTTCAACAATAGCAAACGCTCGCGCGCCAGGCCCGCGCTTCTTCCATCAATTTCAAGATGCAATCGGTCTTGGCCTCGGAGTACTGATTGCTGCTTTCCCACTCCCGTTCAGCCAACTCGCGTTTGTGCGCTTCGTAGGCGCGGCGCGCCGCCTGGCTGCCGCGCAGGTAATCGCGAAAGAGCAGGTGGTCCACCCACCACGGGCTGTTGATCTCCACCAGGTGGATGTGATGCGTGCGCGCGCCGTTGGTCTCTTTGCGGAAAAAGCGCCGCTCGGGTGTCTCGGCTTCGAAGGCAGGCACATACTCATATCCCAGCTCAATGATCGGCTGGATGCAGAACTCGTCTGCTTCGGCCAGCGAGGGGACGCCGATCATGATGTCGATGATCGGTTTCGCGCCCAGCCCAGGCACGGACGTCGAGCCGATGTGCTGGATGCTGGTCACGTGCCCGCGCAGGGCGTCCATCAGGCGGGCCTTCTCCTGCTCGAACAGGCTCGGCCAGGCGGGGTCATAGGGTTGGATGGTGATCTTCATTTTCGCATAACCAGAAAAGGAGATGAATGTAAGCGGTGCGCAAGGGAAGATTGTACTCCCTTCCGCCGCGTGGACCTGGACCTTAGGCGGGCTCCGTTACCGTTACTTGGGCCGCATCCCGCCGATGGAGCAGGGCCAGCCCGAGGACGCTGGTCAGGCCGATGGTCAGCGCCCCGATCCAGATCGCGCGTGGGGCGATGGCGTCGTTCAGCGCCCCGCCGATTAGCGGAGCCAGGGTGCGGGCCAGGCCCCATCCGACCCAGTAGATCGACATATAGCGCCCGCGCAGGTCCTCGGGCGCGCGGTCGGCTACATACTTGCTGGCGGTCGGCACCAGGGTCAACTCGCCGAAGGTCAGGATCACCATGCTCAGCCAGAACCCCCAGAAATGGCTCATCAGCGCCACGCTGCCCGCGCCCAGCGCGTAGATCAGCATCCCGACCCCCACAACGGGCAGGGTCTTGTGACGGCGGGTGACCAGCGTGACGAAGTACTGGATGAAGACACACATGGCCGCGTTGGTGGTGGGAATCCAGCCGTACAGGTTTTCGGGAATGCCGAAATTGGTCTTGGCGTAGACGGGCATCAGCACCCACAGCATGGTCGGCGCGATCAGCCCCAGCCCGATCAGCGCCACGAAGGCCAGGTAGCCGCGGTCGGCGAACACGCGGTTGTAACTGTGCAGCACATCGCGGCGCGTCATGGGCGCCTTCCCGCCGCGCATTGCGGGCGAGAGCGTTTCCCGCCCGAACACGAGCAGCAGCAGGCTGTAGGCAAGGAAGCCCAGGAAGGCCCCGAGGAAGGCCAGGTTGTAAGAGGTGGCCGCGAGGAAGCCGCCCACCGTGGGGCCGATCCCGAAGGCGGCGTTGTTGGCGATGCGGTTAATGGCGTAGGCGTCGGTGCGGTGCTCCGAGGGGATTATGTCGGCCAGCATCGCATCGGCCCCCACCTGGTACATCGGGTTTGACAGCCCGATCATCACCATCAGCCCCACGAAATGCGCATACGTCTGAGCGTGCATCATCAGGAAGTAGGCCAGTCCCGTCATGGCCAGGCTGAAGACCATCACGCCCTTGCGCCCGACGCGGTCAGCGAGCGCGCCCGCCACGAAGGAGGAAGCCAGCCCCGTGCCTGCGTTGATCGAGATAAGCGCCGCCACCGTGCTGAGCGGCAGGTTCAACTTTCCGCTGGCGTAGATGAGCATGAAAGGCCAGATCATCGAACCGCCCGCGGTGGCGATGACCACGCCCGCGATCATGAGCCAGAATTGACGTGGGTACTTGAAATTCATGAGTTCCTTGTTGGATGTTGCTTCGATTCTACCCGACCAAACGGACAAAAAAGGACGAGCCCTGTGCAGGACCCGTCCTCCAAATGTCGTGGATGCAGACTAACGGCGGTTGCCGCCGCGGTCCCCACCGCGTCCCCCGCCGCCGCCACGACCTCCACGGTCGCCGCCGCGCCCGCCGCGATCACCGCCGCCTGGGCGGGGGCCGCTCTTGCGCTGGTCCTTTTCGCGTGCTTCCTCGGCGGTCCAACCTTCGAGCACGGCCTGGCGCGAGAGACGGATCTTGCCCTGCGGGTCGATGTCGGTCACCATCACAGTGATCTCATCGCCCATGCCGACCACGTCCTCGACCTTGTTGACGCGCTCACTGTCCAGCTGCGAGATGTGGACGAGCCCGTCCAGGCCGGGCAGGATCTCCACAAAGGCGCCGAAGGCCTCGATGCGCACAACCTTGCCAGTGTAGATGCGGCCGATCTCGGCGCTCTCGCCCAGCGACTCGACGCGCTGGCGGGCGATCTCCGCGCCCGTGCCCTCGGTCGAAGCGATATAGACGGTGCCGTCTTCCTCGATGTCGATCTTGGTCTTGGTCTCTTCCTGCAGGGCGCGGATGTTCTTGCCGCCCGGGCCGATTAGCGCGCCGATCTTGTCCACAGGGATCTTGACGGTGATGATGCGCGGGGCGTGCGGCTTCAACTCGGGGCGCGGCTGGTCGATGACTTCCAGCATCTTTTCCATGATGGACATGCGCGCCGTGTGTGCCTGCGCCAGGGCTTCCTTCATCATCTGGGCGCTCAAGCCGCTGATCTTGATGTCCATTTGCAGGGCGGTGATGCCCGCGGCAGTGCCCGCCACCTTGAAGTCCATGTCGCCGAGGTGATCCTCGGTGCCCTGGATGTCGGTCAGGATCTGGTAGCGGCCGGTCTCGTCGGTGATCAGGCCCATGGCCACGCCCGAGACAGGCGCCTTGATCGGCACGCCTGCGTCCATGAGGGCCAGGGTCGAGCCGCAGACGGAGCCCATCGAGGTCGAGCCGTTGGAGGACAGCGCCTCCGACACGACGCGGATGGTGTACGGGAAGGATTCTTCCGCGGGGAGCACAGGCTCGAGCGCACGTTCCGCCAAAGCGCCGTGTCCCACCTCGCGCCTGCTCTGGCCACGAAGAGGCTTGACCTCACCTGTGGAGAAGGGCGGGAAGTTGTAATGATGCATGTAGCGTTTGCTATTGATCGGGGTCAGGTTGTCCAATTCCTGCGCGTCGCCGAGTGTGCCCAGCGTGGCGAAGGACAGCACCTGCGTCTCACCGCGGGTGAACAGGCCGGTGCCGTGCGCGCGCGGCGAGAGGCCCACCTCGCACCAGATCGGGCGGATCTCGGTGGGGGTGCGGCCGTCTGGACGCTTGCCCATGCCGAGGATGCGTTCACGCACGATCTTGTGTTCGGCCTCGCTGAACGCAGACTTGACGTCCTTCTCAGCCGGGGCATTTTCGACGCCGGCGGCGCACATCTCGGCCACCAGGGCGCTCTGCAACTCGTCCATGCCGCCGTAGAACTCAGCCTTGCTGAGCGGCTTGTCGAGCAATTCGTTCATCGGTCCGTTGACGCGTTCGAAGACCAGTTTCTGGAGTTCTTCATTGGCCGTGGCGATGGTCGGCTGGCGCTTGGCCTTGCCGACTTCGGCAGCCATTTGCAGCTGCAGGTCGATGATCGGCTGGATGGACTTGTGGCCCAGTTCGAGGGCCTGCACCATCACGTCTTCAGGGATCTCGTTCGCGCCGCATTCGACCATCAAAATGGCGTCCTTGGTGCCCGCCAGGCGCAGGTCGAGGTCGGATTCGTCCATCTCGGCGAAGGTCGGGTTGATGACGAACTCGCCGTTGACGCGGCCCACGCGCACCGCGCCGACAGGTCCGCCCCAGGGGATGTCCGAGATCATGATCGCAGCCGAGGCGGCGTTGATGGCCAGGATGTCGAGCGGGTACACGCCGTCTGCGGAGAGTGAGTACATAATGACCTGGACCTCGTTGCGCATCCCGTGCTGGAAGAGCGGGCGCAGCGGGCGGTCGGTCAGGCGCGAGACGAGGATCGAGTCGGTCGAGGCGCGGCCTTCACGGCGGAAGAACGAGCCGGGGATCTTGCCGCCGGCGTACATGCGCTCTTCGAAATCGACGGACAGCGGGAAGAAGTCGATGCCTTCGCGCACACCGCCCATGGTGGCGGCGGCAAAGACGATGGCTTCGTCGGTGCCGAAGGTGACCGCGCCGCCGGCCTGTGCGGCCAGTTTGCCGGTCTCGAAGGTCAGGGTGCGCGACCCAACGACGGCTGAATAACGTTTGGTTTCGGGTTTCATTTTGTCTCCTGGTCGCGCAAACCCTCGTTCACGCGACAAACTATTCCGCCTGGGTCAGGGACTGAAGAGCGGGTACAACGGCGGTTGTTCGCGCTATTCAATTCCTGACGGCGGTTTAACAAAGGCCCTAAGGGTTCAAAGACCCTTAGGGCCTTACATGTTACTTGCGGCGCAACTTCAGGCGGTCGGTTACTTCGATGTAACGCGCGTAGCCCGTCTGGCGCAGATAGGCCAGTAATCTGCGGCGCTGGCCGACCAGCTTGAGCAGGCCGCGGCGGCACGATTCATCGTGTTTGTTCGCGCGCAGGTGCTCGGTCAACTGCTGGATGCGGTTGGTCAGAATGGCGATCTGGACTTCGGGGGAGCCGGTGTCGGTCTCGTGGCGGTGAAAATCCTGGATCGCCTGGGTCTTAACTTCCTTAGCGAGTGGCATGACGTTTGCTTCCTTTCTGTAGAATTGCAGGTCTCCATGTCCGCAGCGTGAACCGCGGGGCAGGACCAGTCACGGGCGGTGATTATACCAGAAAAAAGCGGGGCGGCAACCGTCGGCGGAGGGCGTGGCGGGGAGGCGGCTTGCTTTTAATTGACTCTCCCCGCCAAAACTGCTAGACTTGTAGGCATGAGAACATCTTCGCGGCGCGCCCGCGTGGAAGAAAGCCTGCGCCAGTTCCTGCGCTGGTTCAAGCCCGGGCTGGGAGTCAAGCGCTGGCTGGCGCTGATCCTGCTGGGCATTACTCTGCTGGGCGTGGGCTTTGCCATCTTCCTGCTCGACCTGTACCGCACCGAGTGGGGCAACCAGTTCATCTTGACTGCGCTGTCCTATGCCTCGTTGCGCTTCCTGCCGCGCGAACTGCGCGTGGTCATCTTCGGCGGATTAGGCGTGGGCCTGATCGTTTTCGGGATCTGGGAGTTGAACCGTTCGTTACTGCGCCCATTCATGCGCCCGGGTCGCGCCGTGGTGGACGAACTGGCCTCCTTCCGCCGCCTCGAGCGTGGTCCGCGCGTGGTCGCTATCGGCGGCGGGCACGGACAAGCCTCCCTGTTGCGCGGGCTGAGAGACCATACTCGCAACCTGACCGCCGTGGTCACCGTGGCCGACGATGGCGGGTCCTCGGGCCGCCTGCGTGAAACCTTCGGCATCCTACCCCCGGGCGACATCCGCAATTGCCTGGCGGCACTCTCCAATGATGAGGCACTGCTCACGCAGCTCTTTCAGTACCGTTTCAGCGGCTCACCCGGGCTGGACGGTCACTCATTCGGCAACCTATTCATCACCGCCCTGAGCGACATCACGGGCAGTTTCGAGGAGGCGGTGGCCGAGTCGGGGCGGGTGTTGTCGGTGCATGGACGCGTGCTCCCGTCCACGCTGCACGACGTCAGGCTGGTGGCCGATATCCAGATGCCGCACCTGTCGCGCGAGGTCCGTGTGGAAGGGGAGAGCCGCATCCCCGAGGTAGCAGGGCGCGTCCGTCGCGTGTGGCTCGAACCCAACAATGCGCCCGCCTTTCCGCCTGTGCTGCAATCCCTGCTCTCGGCCGAGATGGTGGTGGTTGGCCCGGGCAGCCTATACACCAGCCTGCTGCCCAACCTGCTCGTACAGGATGTGCTCTCGGCGCTGCGTGTCAGCCGCGCCCTCAAGGTCTTCGTCTGCAATATCGCCGCCCAGAAAGGCGAGACGGACGCCTACAGCTGCTACGACCACGTCCGCGCGCTGGAGGAACACGTGGGCGAGGATTTGTTCGACGTGGTGCTGTGCAACGACAACTACGACGAGAGCCTGCATCGGGACGTGGAATGGGTCCGCGCCGACGAGCGTTCCCGCCGCGATAGCCGTCTCTACACCACCGACCTGGTGGACGTCTCACACCCCTGGCGGCACGACTCGGCCAAACTGGCCCAGGTGCTCATGAACCTGTACTACGAGCGCACAGGACCACTGGTAAATTAGTTGTATGCCAGAACAAAGGGCAGTATAATCATATTGTCCGTCGATTCTGGTCTACGTCACATTGAAAACGATTACAATCGACCTGACATTTTGCCCAAGTTAGGGTAAAATATAAAGTGATAAAAATCACAATCAAATCCAGTTTGGAGGCTCACAATGACAGTCAAAGTTGGCATTAATGGGTTCGGTCGCATCGGTCGCCAGGTCCTCAAGGCGATCCGCGATTATTACCCGCAGGAACTCGAAGTCGTAGCGTTCAACGACATCGGCGACATGAAGACCATGGCGCACCTGCTCAAGTACGATTCGACCTACGGCCGCTTCAACGGCGCGGTCGAATTCTCTGAAGACGGCCTGATGATCGATGGCAAGAAGGTCAAGGTCTTCAAGGAGACCGACCCGTCCAATATCAAGTGGAGCGACCTGGGCATCGACATCGTGATCGAGTCGACCGGCCTGTTCACCATCAAGGAAGACGGCGTCAACAAGAAGGGCAAGACCGTCAAGGGCGCGGTCAACCACATCACCGCGGGCGGCGCCAAGAAGGTCATCATCTCGGCTCCCGCTGAAGGCGAAGACCTGACCGTCGTGCTGGGCGTCAACGAAGACAAGTACGATCCCACCAAGCATCACGTCGTCTCCAACGCGTCCTGCACCACCAACTGCCTGGCTCCCGCCGCCAAGGTCGTGCATGACCTGTTCACCATCAAGCGCGCCTTCATGACCACCATCCACTCCTACACCAACGACCAGAAGGTGCTGGACATGCCGCACTCGGACCTGCGCCGCGCCCGCGCCTCAGGCCTGAACATCATCCCGACCACGACTGGTGCCGCCAAGGCCATTGCCCTGGTCATCCCCGACCTGAAGGGCAAGTTCGACGGCTATTCCCTGCGCGTCCCGACCCCGACCGTCTCCGTGGTGGACTTCACTGCCGAGATCGAGAAGGAAACTACCACCGAAGAGTTGCGCCAGGCCTTCCGCGACGCGGCCAAGTCGCCGCGCTTCAAGGGCGTCCTCGAAGCCGTGGACGAGCCCCTGGTCAGCATGGACTTCAAGGGCAGCCCGTACAGCTCCTCGGTTGACCTGCCCTTCACCAGTGTCCTCGGCAAGGAGAAGAGCAGCTTCATCAAGGTCGTCACCTGGTACGACAACG